>CANRHQ010000001.1 GCA_947630445.1 uncultured Clostridia bacterium
CCTTTATTAATAAATGGTAGGTATCCTACAACTGTGAATTGCTCTTTTTCTGTTTCAAATATCCCTACCATATAACTGTTTATTTCATTTTGATAAATTATTTCTGCTAGTACTCCTTCTATTTCTTCCAAGTTATTCCTCTTTCTTTTTTAGCTAATATCTATTATTATTTTTCCTCCATGCTTGTTTTTTGCCAACTTAATATTGGATATCCTTTGTTTATATTATTTATATCATCTTTAAATGCACTACCTAATGTTGATGCTAATTTTTTCATTTCACTTTCACTTTTTGCATTTCCTACAATTTCAGGGTATTTATCAGGTGTATTTCTTCCACGTTCATATGGTGCTGTTCCTGATAAATAGTAACAATTCTTAATTGTTGTATTATCTGACATTGAACATCCTAAAATAGCTGTTTTCCTTTCTGCGAACGTACTCGAATATTCTTGTGAAAGCTCTATCATTCCTGCATTGTAACAATTGATTATTTCAAGACTTGTACCAGCAGCACCAGCTTGTCCCACAATTCCACTTGCAACAGCCCAAGTGCTACTACCTGTCTGAGTTATTTTTATTATTCCTGTGTTATAACATGAATTTATTTGGTGACTATTATTATCAACCATTGCAAATTTGTCGGAAATTCCAACTGCTCTACAATTTGCATAGTTAGAGTTCTCAGTAATATTTCCTGTATTATAACATTCTTCTATTGACTTTCCTATCATACCTGATATGCCAGCAACCACTTGATACTTATTATTTGCAGTTCCTGTAACATTTCCTGCATTATAACATCTTCTAATAATTGTTGAATTATTAGCATATCCACATATGCCAGATATACAATCTCCTACCCCATTTATGGTCGCTTTATTGTAACAATCTTCTATTGTTCCACCATTACTATATCCAACTATTGCTCCTGTAAAACTCCCTGAATTTATAGTACCACTTTCTATCCCTATATTTTTTAATGTTCCTGTAATATATCCAAATAATCCTTGTCTTTGAGCTTGGGTGTTGTTTATATATATATTTGATATTGTATTATCTTCTGTATCATATGTTCCTTTGAAAGGTTTACTTTCTGTTCCTATTGGTGTCCAGCTTCCATTTGATGCTCCACCTAAATCTATATTTGCAACTTGTTTTATGGTTTTTCCTTCATATGTTTTTCCACTATTTACTTTATCTCTAAAACTTTTTAATTCATTTAAATTTGCTATTTTTAAATCTTCTTTTGAAATATCTCCTGATACAACTGTATTTCCATCACATTCTATTTCTGCATATGCTCTTTGTATTCCTACATCAAATACTGTTTCAAAATCTACTTCTACCCTTTTGTCTGATGTTTCTCCCGTTTTTATTGGTTGTCCATTAACAAATATTTTATATGTGTATGACATATTTGAACCATTGATTACATTTAAAACTAATTTAACATTTTTTTCAGATGTTTCAAAATAATATAATTTTGGAATTATTTTTGTTGATACTTCATCATCTACATCATTTGTATAATACATTACTCCATCTACATTAACTCCTTTAACATAATAAATATGATGGCTTTGCTCATTAATAATATATATATCATCATAAATTCCTGTAATTGTAGAATTTCCTGCTAAAGCACTTTTAACCGTATTATAATCAGCTCCATAATTTAATGTTAATCCATCTAATACATCTATATCTATTAAATAATATTTTTCAGAATCATTTGGTCCTGGTTCAAATTCCATTTTTCCTAAATATTCATATTCAACAGGTAATTTACCATATTTTATATAATATGAATTTACTTTATTATCTAACATTTCTATATCATTTTGCATAAATTTTAAGGTTCTTAATTTTATGCCATTTTTTGCATTATATACTAACATAGCTGATAACAATATTAATATAGTTACCGCTACTGTTAATGTTATTAAAGTTATTCCTGATTCTTTATTTTTCAAAAAATTTTTCATTAGTTTTTTCCTTTCTTATTCTACTCCTATTATAAATATAGCATTAAAGGTAACTAAAATCAAGTTTTTTATTTATTTTATACAAAATTATTATTTTCTTCTTTTGTTTCATTTATATTGTCTATTAAATTTTTACATTCTTTCCAATTAGTTATTCTAACACATTCATATTCGATTGACATTTTATTTAGTATTTCTTTTGTTTTATCTGTTGAATCTAAATCTGCAACAATTATATCTTTTATGTATTCTTCTTTTCCATATAATAATTTAAATAGACTTGAACGCAGAAATCCTTCTATTCTTTCTTCTTGATTTTTTACTGCAATTATTATATATATTCCATCTGCTTTCATATTTGTATATGTACATATATATATAATTTGTTTTATTAATTCAAATAAGCCATAAAGAGCAAATGTCCAAAGCATTGAGTTTATAATAAAATCCCACATACTTTTTCCTCCTTATGGCTATTATATGATTTTAATTTATTTTTGTTATATTTTTATATGACTTTATCTAACTTAATTATTTTTTCCCAAGGTAATTCTGGTTTTCCAAAATGTCCATAATTAGTAGTTTTCGTATATATTGGCTCTTGTAATTTTAAATATTCTATAATTCCTTTTGGTGTTAAATCAAAATTTTTATTTATAATTTCTATTATTTTTTCTTCTGGTATCGTATTTGTTCCGAATGTATCCACAAATATTGACATTGGTTGTTCCATTCCTATAGCATATGCTACTTGTATTTCACATTTTTTTGCATATCCATTTGCTACTATATTTTTAGCAATATGTCTTAACATATATGCACTACTACGATCAACTTTTGTAGCATCTTTTCCTGAAAATGCTCCTCCTCCATGTCGTGCATATCCACCATATGTGTCTACTATTATTTTTCTTCCGGTTAATCCTGTATCTCCTAAAGGTCCTCCTATAACAAATCTTCCTGTTGGATTTATATAATATTTTGTTTCACTGTCTAAATATTTTGCAGGTATAACTTCTTTTATTACTTTTTCCTTAATGTCTTTTTTCAAGGTTTCCATTTTTATATTTTCATCATGTTGTGTTGATACTAATATTGTATCAATTCTTTTTACTTTATCATTTTCATATTCTACAGTTACTTGTGTTTTTCCATCTGGTCTTAAATATGGTATTATACCTTTTTTTCGTACTTCTGTTAATCTTTTTGATAGTTTGTGTGCCATCGAAATTGCAAATGGCATATATTCTTCTGTTTCATCTGAAGCAAATCCAAACATTATTCCTTGATCTCCTGCTCCACCAATATCTACTCCTTGTGCTATATCTGTACTTTGTTTTGTTATATTTACATCTATTTCACAAGTTCTATAATCCATATCTAATTTACTGTTATCATATCCTATCTCTTTTATTCTATTTCTTACTATCTTTTCTATATCTAATTTCGCATTTGTTGTTATTTGACCTGCTATCGTTATTTTATTAGCAGATGCAAATGTTTCTACTGCTACTCTAGAATATTTATCTTGTTTTAATGCTTCATCTAATATTGTATCTGAAATGTAATCACATAGTTTATCTGGATGTCCTTCTGTTACACTTTCAGATGTAAAATAATATTTCTTCATATTAATCTCTCCCATAATAAAAAACTCTTTGCGTTTGCTAAGAGTTTTCTATTTTTATAATCATCACTCAAAGCAATGCTTTGCCGGTTTTAGCACCTTGTCATCTGATAGGTTGCTGTGGGATTAACGAGCCGTTCTCTACTCCACTCTTGATAATTTATTTAATTAAATTAATTCTAATATAGCACCTTCTGCTCCATCACCTTTACGAGGACCAGTTTTAACTATTCTTGTATATCCTCCAACTCTATCTTTGTATTTTGGAGCCATTTCATTAAATAGTTTTTCTATTAAATCTATATTATTTCCTTTATTGTCTTTTACTTTATTTAATTTTGTCATTATTTTTCTTCTTGCATTTAATCTTGATGGCATATCTTTTTGTCTACTTTCAGTTTTTTCTTCTTTAACAACTTTTAAGTATTCTTTGCCATTTTTACTTTTTGTTAATTCAGTAACTTTGTTACCTTTAGAGTCTAATTTTGCTTTAACTACTTTTACATCTACTTTTTCAAAATTATCTTTTTCTTTTATTGCTAGAGCAATTATACTATCTGCTATTGCTTTTACTTCTTTAGCTCTAGCTTCTGTTGTTTCAACTTTTCCATGTAATATTAAATCTGTTGTTAATGTTTTCAACATTGAAACTCTTATGTCAGTAGTTCTACCTAATTTTCTATTTGTAGCCAATTTTTTCACCTCTTCTTTATTCTATTCATCTTCCTCTGCGAAACTTAGTCCTAATGAATGTAATTTTCCTATTACTTCATCAAGTGATTTCTTTCCTAAGTTTCTAACTTTCATCATATCACTTTCAGATCTATTTGTTAAATCTTCTACTGTAGCTATTCCTGCTCTCTTTAAGCAGTTGAATGAACGTACAGATAACTCTAGTTCTTCGATTGATGTTTCTAATACTTTTTCTTTTTTAGATTCTTCTTTTTCAATCATTACTTGTGTATTCTTTGTTGCTTCTGATAAGTCTATGAATAACTCTAGATGTCCTGTCATAACTTTTGCTGCTAAACTTAATGCTTCATGTGCTTTTAAACTTCCATCTGTCCAAACTTCTATAATTAGTTTATCATAGTCAACCATTTGCCCTACTCTAGTATTTTTTACTTGATAATTTACTTTTTTTACTGGTGTATAAATTGAATCTATTGGAAGCACAGATATGTCTTGGTTTGGTTTCTTATTTTTTTCTGAAGGTGAGTACCCTCTACCCATATCTGCTGTCATTTCCATAATTAATTGTCCACCTTCTGATACAGTTGCTATATGTAGGTCTGGATTTAATATTTCTACAGTACCATCTGTTATAATATCTGCTGCAGTAACTTCTCCTTCTCCTTTAAAGTTAATTCTCATAACTTTTTCTTCGTTTTCAGAAAATTTTAGTCTTACATTTTTTAAATTAACTATAATTTCTGGTACATCTTCTACAACATTTGTTATGCTTGAAAATTCATGTAATACTCCTTCAATTTTTACACTTGTAATAGCACATCCTGTTAATGAAGAAAGTAGTATTCGTCTTAATGAATTTCCTATTGTTACTCCATATCCTCTTTCTAATGGTTCGCATACAAATTTTGCATAATTATTTGTGTTATCAACCTCTAGACATTCAATATTTGGCTTTTCAAATTCTATCATTTTTACCTCCTAATATTTTAAAAACTATTTAGAGTAAAGCTCTACTATTAAATGTTCTTCAACTGGAATATCAACATCTTCTCTAGATGCTAATCTTACTACTTTACCACTTAAAGTTTCATTATTTAATTCCAACCATGCTGGAATTGGTCTTGCTGAATTTGCTTCTATATTTACTTTTATTATTCCATTATCTTTTTTATTTTCTCTAACTGTTATTACATCCCCTGCTTTTACTAAATATGATGGAATATTTACTTTTTTACCATTTACTTCAAATTGTCCATGGTTTACTAATTGTCTTGCTTGTGCTCTTGAAGCTCCGAATCCTAATCTATATACGACATTATCTAATCTGCTTTCTAATATTTGTAATAAGTTTTCACCTGTTATACCTTTTTTATTAGATGCCATTTCGAAATATCCTCTAAATTGTTTTTCTCCAACTCCATAATATGATTTTGTTTTTTGTTTTTCTCTTAATTGTGTTCCGTATTCAGATAGTTTTGCTCTTTTTTGTCCATGTTGTCCTGGTGCATAGTTTCTTCTAGAAATACTACATTTGTCAGAATAACATCTTGAACCTTTTAAGAACAATTTTTGTCCTTCTCTACGGCAAATACGACATTGTTCGTCTATATAACGTGACATTTTATTTTTACACCTCTTTCATTGATTTTTTTAAACTCTTCTTCTTTTTGGTGGTCTACAACCATTGTGTGGGATTGGTGTTACATCTTTTATACTGCTTAATTCTAAACCTGCAGATTGAAGTGCTCTTATTGCTGCTTCACGTCCTGCACCTGGTCCTTTAACATATACTTCAACAGTTTTTAACCCATGTTCCATTGCTGCTTTTGCTGCTGTTTCTGCAACTTCTCCAGCTGCAAATGGTGTGCTTTTTCTTGAACCTTTAAATCCTAGTCCTCCAGCACTTCCCCATGATATTGTATTACCATTTGTGTCTGTTATTGTAACTATTGTATTATTAAAGCTAGAATGAATATGTGCTTCACCTTTGTCTATGTTTTTTCTGTTTCTTCTAGCTACTGGTTTTTTCGCTACGTTCTTGTTAGCCATTGTTTTTATTTCCCTCCTTCAAAAACAACATTCTAAGTTAATTAGAAATTATACTGCTTTTTTTGCTTTACTTACTAATTTTCTTGGACCTTTTCTTGTACGAGCATTAGTTTTTGTTCTTTGTCCTCTTACTGGAAGACCTTTTCTATGTCTTAATCCTCTATAACATCCAATTTCTGTTAGTCTTTTAATATTAAGAGCTACTTCTCTTCTTAAATCACCTTCAACTTTGTATGATTCGTCAATAACTTTTCTTATATTACTAACTTGTTCATCAGTTAAGTCTTTTACTCTAGTATCTGGATCTACCTTTGCTTTTTCTAATATTTTCTTTGAGCTTGATACTCCTATACCATATATATAAGTTAATCCTATTTCTACTCTTTTTTCTTTAGGTAAATCTACTCCTGCTATACGAGCCATGTTTTTTTGCACCTCCAAATTTATTTTAATTACTTTAGTGTTGTCCTAATCTTGCTTAAAGGTGAAATGCATCTATATAAATATAGATCTTTAAGTTTAATTTTGGACATATATATAAACACAAATTGATATGTAAACTAAATAGTTTAACAGCCGCTACCTAATTTGTGTTATAATCTTTTTTAAGGTTACCCTTGTCTTTGTTTGTGTTTAGGGTTTTCACATATAACTCTAATTACACCTTTTCTTTTTATTACTTTACATTTTTCGCAAATTGGTTTTACTGATGGTCTTACTTTCATTTTTTGCACCTCCATTATTTTATTAATATATGTTGGGTTAATTTTTTACTTATTTTGCTCTCCAAGTGATTCTTCCTCTTGTTAAGTCATATGGTGATAATTCAACTTTAACTTTATCCCCAGGTAAAATTTTAATATAATTCATTCTTAATTTACCTGAAATATGTGCTAAAATTTGATGTCCATTTTCAAGTTCTACTTTGAAATTAGTGTTTGGTAGTGTTTCCACTACTGTTCCTTCAACTTCTATAACATCTTCTTTTGACAAGTTTTTTACCTCCTTCTTAAAGAGCTTTCTATATTTAAGAATTATGTTTTTTTACATAATTCTTCCAATTATAGTTTTAACTCATACATTATATAATATTTTTATAGTATTGTCAATACTTCTGGTTCATTTTCTGTAATTAAAATTGTATTTTCATAATGTGCTGATAAACTACCATCTTCTGTTACAATTGTCCAGCCATCATCTAACTCTAAAATATTGTGTTTTCCTTGGATTACCATAGGTTCTATTGCTAATGTCATTCCTGGTTCTATTCTTAATCCTTTTCCTGATTTTCCATAGTTTGGTATTCCCGGATCTTCATGCATTTCTTTTCCTATACCATGTCCTTGAAATTCTCTTACTACAGAATATCCTTGTGATTGAACATATTCACCAATTGCATGTGATATATCGCCAATTCTATTTCCTTTTTTGGCATATTTTATTCCCTCAAAAAAGGCTTGCTTTGTTGTTTCTACAAGCCTTTTTGCATCTTTTGATACATTACCTACTAAGTATGTTCTTGCTGCATCTCCATTAAATCCATTTTTTAGTGCTACTAAATCTACACTAACTATATCTCCATCCTGTATATATCTTTTACTTGATGGAACTCCATGAATAACTTCATCATTTATAGATATACATGTTGCTGCTGGATATGGTGGTACTCCTCTAATTCCTGGATCATATCCTTTTTCTGCTGATATTGCTCCATATTTTTTCATAGCGTTTTCTGCAATTTGATCTAATTCTTGTGTTGTCATTCCTGGTTTTATTGCTTCTTCTATAGCTTTATGTGTTAATGCTGTTATTTTACATACTTCTCTCATTAGCTCTATTTCTCTTTTTGATTTTATAGTCACCATTTTATTGTGCTCCTTTAATGTCTTTTATTACATCATTTGCTACATCTTGCCCCATTCTGTTTACTGTTATACTTACTGTTTCTGTTCTTAATACACCTTTATTTTTATAATATTCTACTAATGGACTTGTTTTTTCTTCATATATTTCTAGTCTTCTTTTTATTGCTTCTGGATCTGAATCATCTTCTCTTTGTTTTAATGGTGCTCCGCATTTATCGCAAATTCCTTCTTTTTTTGGTGGATGTAATTTGATATTATATGTTGTTTTACATTCTTGATTTGTGCATACTCTTCTTGTTAACATTCTATCTATTATTTCTTCTTTTGGTGTTACTAGATTTATTACTAAATCTATTTTTTTACCTTTTGCTTTTAGTATTTCATCTAATTTTTCTGCTTGTGCTATATTTCTTGGAAAACCATCTAATATAACCCCTGCTTGTGCATCTTCCCATGTTAATCTGTCTTCTACCATTGGTATTGTTATTTCATCTGGTACTAGATTACCTTTTGATATATATTTGTCTGCTTCTATTCCTAATGGTGTTTTTTCACTTATATTTTTTCTAAATATATCTCCTGTTGATATTTGTGGTATTCCCGTTTTTTCACTTATTATTCCTGCTACTGTTCCTTTTCCTGTTCCTTGTGCACCTAACATAATAATATTCATATTTTCCACCCTCTCAAAAATAATATTTTATTTTTTAAAAAGCCTTTTCTCTTTTTAGCATTTACATTTTAGCTCATTTTACTTATTTTGTCAATTGTTTTGGTTATATAAAAAAAATAACACTTATTTACTAAGTGTCATTTTTTTATTTTAATCTAAAAATCCTTTATAGTGTCTCATAACTAATTGAGATTCTAATTGTTGAACTGTTTCTAGTGCAACACCTACAACGATTAATATTGATGTTCCTCCAAAAGAAACATTTAAATTTGTAAATCTTAACATCATTGGAATTATTGCTATAATTGCTAAAAATAATCCTCCAAAAATTGTTAATTTAGTTATAATTGATGATAAATAATCTGTTGTTGGTTTTCCTGCTCTAATTCCAGGAATAAATCCACCATTTTTCTTTATATTGTTTGATACTTCGGCTGGATTGAATGTTGCAAATGTATAGAAAAATGTAAATCCCATTATTAATAGTAAATATACTATTGCATTTGCTATTGAATATCCTAATCCAACAGCTGAAGATGATGTGGCAAGTGAGAAATTATATACTCCTGCCCAAAATCCTGTTAATGTTGAAGCATCTTTTACAAAAATTGATATTATCATTGCTGGAAATGTCATAAAAGAAGAAGCAAATATTACTGGCATTACTCCTGCCATTGCTAACTTCAATGGAATATGAGTACTTTGAGCTCCTACCATTTTTCTTCCAACAACCTTTTTAGAATATTGTACAGGTACTCTTCTTTCAGCTTCTTGTACAAATACAACTCCTGCTACAAGCAAAAGTGCACCAACTATAATTCCAATTGCTGTTATTAATCCTACTGTACTAAATCCTGTTGCTGTCATTACAAGATTCCATATAGTTACTATTCCTGATGGTAATCCTGATATGATACCTATAAATATTATTATAGATATACCATTTCCTATTCCTTTACTTGTAATTTGTTCTCCCAACCACATAAGTAAAGATGTTCCTGCAACTAATGTTGCAACAATTAATGTTCCTGTTAGCCAACCTGGGTTTATAAATATTCCAGAATTTTTATATGTTAAGTAAATTCCTATTGATTCTACTAAAGATAATATTATAGTAAATATCTTTGTATATCTATTTATTACTCTTTTTCCTTCTTCTCCACCTTCTTTTACCATTCTTTCTAATGAAGGTATTACCATTGCCAATAATTGAACAACAATTGATGCTGTTATATATGGGCTTATTGACATTGCAAATACAGAAAATCTTGAAAAAGCTCCTCCTGAAATTATATCTATAAATCCTGCTAATCCATTTGATGATGACATTGCATCATTTAATATTACTGTGTTTACACCTGGTACAGTAATATAACATCCTAATCTAAATAATATTATTAAGATAAGTGTATATATAAGTCTTTTTCTTACATCTGGTGTTTTTAAAGCGTTTTTTATTGTTTTAAACAACTAAATCACCTCTGCCTTTCCGCCTAGGGCTTCAATTTTTTCCTTAGCAGTAGCAGTAAATCTTTTAGCTTTAACATTTAATTTTTTCTCTAATTTTCCTGTTGCTAAAACTACTATTCCATCATTGATTTTTCCGATTATTCCTTCTTCTACTAGGCTTTCTGCTGTTACATCTGTTGCTTTTGATTTATTTAACATTGTTAATGTTACTTCTGTATAGTTTTTAGCGTGAATATTTGTGAATCCTCTTTTTGGTAATCTTCTATATAATGGTGTTTGACCACCTTCAAATCCTCTTCTTACTCCGCCTCCAGATCTTGCTTTTTGTCCTTTATGTCCTTTTCCTGATGTTTTTCCAAGTCCAGAACCAATTCCGCGTCCAACTCTTTTTCTGTCTTTTTTATCAACAGCTGGTTTTAATTCTCCTAATTTCATTTTTGCACCTCCCTATTTTAACATTAGTTGTTTATTAAATTATTTCTTCAACTCTTTTATTTCTCTTTTTAGCTACTTGTTCAACTGTTCTCATGTTTTTTAATCCTTCAATAGTTGCATATACTACATTTCTTGGATTGTTTGTTCCAATAACTTTTGTACGAATATCTCTATATCCTGCAAGCTCTAATACTGGTCTTACACTTCCTCCAGCTATAAGTCCTGTACCAACTGCAGCAGGTTTTAACATAACTTTTGCACTACCAAATTGTCCTATAAATTCATGAGGTACTGTTGTTCCAACTATTGGAACTTCTACTAAATTCTTCTTAGCTTCTTGAATAGCTTTTTTTATTGCATCTGGTACTTCAGCAGCTTTACCATTTCCAATTCCTACATGTCCTTCACCGTCTCCTACGATTACTACTGCACTGAATCTAAATGTTCTACCACCTTTTACTACCTTTGCTACCCTATTTATAGCTACTACTTTTTCTTTTAATTCTGGCATTTTATTTTCTTCCATAGGTTTTTATCTTTCCCTCCTTTTTAGTTTGTGAAATAGTAATTAAAATACTAATCCACCTTCTCTTGCAGATTCTGCTAATTGTTTTACAACACCATGATATATGTATCCACTACGATCATATACTACAGTTTTTATTTTTTTAGCAGTTGCTCTTTTAGCAATTAGAGCTCCAACTTCTTTAGCTGCTTCTATATTAGATTTTTTTGTTTTTATCTCTTTATCTAATGTTGAAGCAGAAGCTAATGTTTTTCCTGCAACATCATCTATAATTTGTACATATAAGTTTGAATTACTTCTATATACACATAGTCTTGGTTTTTCTGCTGTTCCAGATACTTTAGTTCTAACTCTTAAATGTCTTCTATTTCTTTCTGTTTTTCTATCTGTTTTCTTAACCATTTTTTACTCCTTTCTAAGACCTATTAGTTTTATTTTCCAGTTTTACCTTCTTTACGTCTAATAACCTCTTCAGCATATTTAATACCTTTTCCTCTATATACTTCAGGTGGTCTTTTAGTTCTTATATTGGCTGCTGTTTGACCAACTAATTCTTTATCAATTCCCTTTACTATAATAGTATTAGGATTTGGAACATCAAATGAAATTCCTGCTGGTGCTACAAATATTACTGGATGAGAATATCCTAATGTTAAGTTTAAGTTATTTCCTTGTTTTGCAACTCTATAACCTACACCATTTATTTGTAATTCTCTTGTATATTCTTTTTCAACACCATTTATCATATTATTAATTAAAGTTCTTGTTAAACCATGTAAGCTCTTATTTAATGTTTCATCATTTGGTCTAGTAACTTTAATAGTATTATTTTCCATTGATACAGAAATATTTTTGTGTATTTCTTTTTCTAATGTACCTTTAGGTCCTTTTACAGTTATTTTTTGTCCATCTATCTTTACTTCAACACCTGCTGGTACTGCAATAGGCTTATTTCCTATTCTTGACATTTTGTTTTCCCTCCTTTTTTCAATGATTGTGTTCTACCATATGTAAGCTAATACTTCTCCACCTATTCCTGCTTCTCTTGCTTCTTTATCTGTTTTTAAACCTTGAGATGTAGAAATTATTGCTGTTCCTAAACCATTTAATACTTTTGGTAATTCTTCTTTACCTGCATATATTCGTAATCCTGGTTTACTTATTCTCTTTATTCCATCTATTACTCTTGTACCTTTTTCATCGTATTTAAGAGTTATTCTAATAATTCCTTGATTTTCATTATTTATTATTTCAAAAGATTTTATATATCCTTCTTTAAATAAGATCTCAGCTATTGATGTTTTTATTTTTGAAGCTGGTACATCAACTGTTTTGTGCTTAGCACTATTAGCATTTCTTATTCTTGTTAACATATCTGCTATTGGATCTGTAGTATTCAATTTACTTTCCTCCTTTTCTTTTTATTATGCCACAAACTTTATTAGTTTGTTATTTTTATATTACCAACTTGCTTTTTTTACTCCTGGAATTTCACCTTTATGTGCTAATTCTCTGAAACATACACGGCAAATTCCAAATTTTCTAATATAAGCATGTGGTCTTCCACAAATTTTACATCTATTATATTCTCTTGTTGTATATTTTTGTGGTCTAGCTTGTTTTACTTTCATTGATTTCTTAGCCATATTTTATTTCTTTTCCTCCCTAACTTTTATTTTAGTTTTTAAAAGGCATTCCTAATAATCTTAATAATTCTTTTGCCTCTTCGTCTGTTTCAGCTGTTGTTACAAATATGATATCCATTCCTCTTAATTTATCAACTTTATCATATTCAATCTCTGGAAATATTAATTGTTCTTTTATTCCCATTGAGTAGTTTCCTCTTCCATCAAATGAGTCTTCAGAAACACCTCTAAAATCTCTTACTCTTGGAAGTGCTATATTAAATAGTTTATATGCAAAATCATACATTTTGTCAGCTCTTAATGTTACTTTGCATCCTACATTTGCTCCTTCTCTTAATTTAAATGCTGCAATTGATTTTTTTGCTTTTGTAATCATTGGTCTTTGACCTGTGATTTGTGTTAAATCATTCATAGCATTTTCTAATGATTTAGGATTTTCCTTTGTATCTCCTAAACCGATATTTATAACTATTTTATCAAGTTTTGGTACTTGCATAATTGATTTATATTCAAATTTTTTCATTAATGCTGGAATTACTTCTTTTTCATATTGCTCTCTTAGTTTTTCCATTTTAAGTTAATCCTCCTTTCTACTATTTGATTTTAGCTCCACATTTTTTACAAACACGAACTTTCTCATCTTTTTCTATCTTATATTCTATTCTAGTAGATTTTCCACATTTTGGACATACTACATTAACTTTTGAGCTATTTATAGCACATTCAATTGGGATTATTCCACCTTCTTCACCTTGTTTTCTAGGTTTGATGTGTTTTTTTCTAACGTTTACACCTTTTACAACTACTTTTGAGTCTTTAGGTATAACTTCTAATACTTCTCCTGTTTTACCTTTATCATTACCAGATAAAACTTGAACTGTATCACCTTTTTTTATTCTCATTGAGTTTAACCTCCTTCTTTTATTTAATTTTAATCTGTAAAGTTTAAATATCTGCTAGACATTTTTAACTAACGGATTAAAGAACTTCTGGTGCTAATGATAATATTTTCATATAATCTTTTTCTCTTAATTCTCTTGCAACTGGTCCAAATATACGAGTTCCTCTTGGTGTTTTATCTTCTTTTATAAGAACTGCTGCATTTTCATCAAATTTTATATAAGAACCATCTGGTCTTCTCAATCCTTTTTTGCTTCTTACAATAACAGCTTTTACAACATCACCTTTTTTAACAACTCCACCTGGTGTTGCTGATTTAACAGAGGCAACTATAACATCACCAATATTAGCTGTTTTCATAAATGAACCACCCATACATCTGATACACATGATTTCTTTAGCTCCAGTATTGTCTGCAACTTTTAATATTGTTTGTTGTTGTATCATGATTTATTTTCCTCCTTTTTCAAGAATCTCAACTACTCTCCATCTCTTTTCTTTAGAAAGTGGTCTTGTTTCCATTACTTTTACTTTATCTCCTATTTGACAGTTATTTTCTTCATCATGTGCTTTTAACTTATATGTTCTTTTAACTGTTTTTCCATACATTTTATGGCTTACACTTGTTTCTACCGCAACAACTACTGTTTTATCCATTTTGTCAGATGTAACAGTTCCTACCATAACTTTACGAAGATTTCTTTCTTCCATAGGTTTAAATCCTCCTTCTCATTGTTATAATTATGCTTTTGCTTCTGCAATTTTTCTTTCTGTTAATACTGTGTTTATTTTAGCTATATCTCTTCTAACTTCTTTAATTTTCATTGGATTATCTAATCCGTTTGTTGCTAAACTAAATTTCAATTTGAATAATTCTGTTTTTAGTTCACCTAATTCTTTTTCTAATTCTGGTGAAGACATTTCTCTTATTTTATTTATCTTCATCATTATCACCCACCTTGTTTACAGTTTCTTTTACTACGAATTTTGATTTTATTGGTAGTTTATTCATAGCTAATCTCAAGGCTTCTTTAGCTGTTTCTTCTGGTATTCCTGCCATTTCAAACATTACTCTACCTGGTTTTACAGCTGCTACCCAATATTCAACATTACCTTTACCTTTTCCTCCACGAGTTCCAGCTGGTTTTTGTGTTATTGGTTTGTCTGGAAATATTTTTATCCAAACTTTTCCACCTCTTTTTGTATAACGAGTCATTGCAATACGAGCTGCTTCTATTTGATTTCCTTTAATTAATCCTGCTTCTAAAGCCTGTATTCCATATTCTCCATCTGTTACTTTATTTCCTCTTGTTGCTTTTCCTCTATTTCTACCTTTTTGCATTTTTCTATATTTTGTTTTTTTAGGCATTAATGGCATTATTTTTCTCCTCCTTCCACTTTTTTAGTTGGAAGAACTTCACCTTTATATATCCATACTTTAACACCGATCTTTCCATATGTTGTATCTGCTTCTGCAAATCCATAATCAATATCAGCTCTTAAAGTTTGTAGAGGAATTGTTCCCTCTTTATAAAATTCTGTTCTTGCCATATCTGCTCCACCCAATCTTCCAGATACTGCTGTTTTGATTCCTAAAGCACCTGATTTCATGGCTTTTTGCATACATTGTTTCATAGCTTTTCTAAATGAAATTCTTCTTTCTAGTTGTCCTGCAATATTTTCTGCAACTAATTGTGCATCTGTGTCTATTGCTTTTACCTCAACTATATTAATGTTTATTTCTTTTCCTATTAATTTTGTTACTTCAGCTTTTAATGTTTCTGCTCCAGCTCCACCTTTTCCGATTATAATTCCTGGTTTTGAAGCATATACATTAGCTTTTATAGATTTTGCTGTTCTTTCAATTTCTATTTTTGAAATTCCAGCTGTATATAATTTTTTCTTTAAAAATTTACGGATTTTTTGATCTTCTACTAAGTAATCTGCAAAGTTTTTAGAATCTGCATACCATTTAGCATTCCAATCTTTGATTATTCCAACTCTCACTCCTGTTGGATGTACTTTTTGTCCCATTTTTTATAATCCTCCTTTCCTATTTGTCATCTCTTAATACTATCGTTATATGACTTGTTCTCTTTCTTATTCTAACTGCTGAACCTTTTGCAGCAGGTCTTATTCTCTTTAATGTTGGACCTTGATTTGCATATATTTCAGCAACATATAGATTTTCATGTTTCATATTATGATTATTTTCAGCATTTGCGATTGCTGATTTTAATAATTTTTCAATTGTGCTTGAAGATGCTTTTGGTGTAAATTTTACAATTGCTAAAGCCTCGTCAACATTTTTTCCTCTGATTAAGTCTGCAACAATTTTTACTTTTCTTGCAGATATTCTTGAATATTTTAATGTTGCTCTTGCTTCTATTACTGCTGTTTCTTCCACTACAATTCCCTCCTTAATTTTATACTATTTATTTGTTGTAGTTGCTTTCTCTCCTGCATGACCTTTGAATGTTCTTGTAGGAGCAAATTCACCTAATTTATGACCTATCATTTCTTCTG
This sequence comes from uncultured Clostridia bacterium, assembly GCA_947630445.1. Lineage (GTDB taxonomy): Bacteria > Bacillota > Clostridia > TANB77 > CAG-508 > CAG-269. Next base: position 16,398 of record CANRHQ010000001.1, read on the forward strand.
TAATATATACTGGCACATGTTTTCTACCATCATGAACAGCTATTGTGTGTCCAATCATTTGTGGATATATTGTTGAAGCTCTTGACCATGTCTTGATTACTTCTTTTTTTCCACTTTCATTCATAGCTTCTACTCTTTTTAGTAATTCTGGTGCTATGAAAGGTTTTTTCTTACTTGATCTTGACATATGATTTTCCTCCTATTCTACTTTCTTCTCTTTACTATAAATTTATTTGTAATATTTTTAGAATCTCTTGTCTTATATCCTAATGCTGGTTTACCCCAAGGTGTTAATGGTCCAGCGTGTCCTATTGGAGCTCTACCTTCACCACCACCATGTGGGTGATCTACTGGGTTCATTACAGAACCTCTAACTGTAGGTCTTATTCCTAAATGTCTTGTTTTTCCTGCTTTTCCTAAATTTGTATTTTCATGGTCAGCATTTCCTACTGTTCCTATTGTTGCTCTACAATTTGATAAGATTAATCTCATTTCTCCTGAAGGTAATCTTACATGTGCATATTTTCCTTCTTTTGCCATAAGTTGTGCACTTTGTCCAGCAACTCTTACTAATTTAGCACCTTGATTTGGATTTAATTCTATATTATGAATTAATGTTCCTACAGGTATGTTTGCTATTGGTAAACTGTTTCCTGCTTTTATATCTACATTTTCTCCTGATATTACTTTATCTCCATCTTTTAATCCTTGTGGTGCTATAATGTAACTTAATGTTCCATCTTCATATTTTATTAATGCTATATTGGCACTTCTATTTGGATCATATTCAATTCCAACTACTGTTGCCTCCATATCATCTTTTTGTCTTTTAAAATCTATTATTCTATATTTTTGTCTGTTTCCTCCACCTTGATGTCTTACTGTTATTCTACCATATGAATTTCTACCTGCATTTTTCTTTTTACTTGCTAATAAAGATTTTTCAGGTGTCTTTTTTGTTACTTCTTCATATGTTGAAACTGCCATATTTCTTCTTGATGGTGTATATGCTTTGAAGTGTTTCATTCCCATTTTTATTCTCTCCTTTTCTCATTCATACGAATTTTTTCCTGCTTCGTTTGCAGATATTCTTTATTTTCCGGGGACTTTCCCGATATTTTTTATTATGATTTATGCTCCCATAAATTCATCTATTGCATCTTTGTATTTTTTAGATACTTTAACTGTTTTTCCACCTTTTCCAAGGTATGTTTGTTCAGCTGGATTTGTATCAATTGTTACAATTGCTTTTTTCCAATCTGATGTTTTTCCTTCTTTATATCTTACTCTTTTTGTTTTTCCTTTTACTGTCATTGTGTTTACTTTTTTTACTTTTACTTCAAAAAGTTTTTCTACAGCTTTTGCTATTTCTACTTTTGTAGCATTTCTATTAACTTCGAAAGTGTATTTTCCTGATTGCATTTCATCATTACTTTTTTCAGTTACTACTGGTCCTACTATAATTTCTTCTGGTAACATTAGGCATACACCTCCTCTAATTTTTTAACAGTTTCTAATGGTAAAACTAATTTATTGTATTTTAATAAGTCAAATACATTTATTGTGTTTAATTGTATTGTTTTAACACCTTCTATATTTCTACTTGATAAATAAACATTTTCATTTTTATCTGCTAATATGATTAATGTTTTTCCTTCTACTTTTAAACTTGTTAAAGCCTTTACCATCGTTTTTGTTTTTGGTTCTTTTACTTCTAATTTGTCAACAACTGTTAAGTTATTATCTAATACTTTTGAACTTAATAATGATTTTATTGCTAATTGCTTTTCTTTTTTATTTATTTTGTATTTATATGAACGTGGTTTTGGACCTAAAGCTATACCACCTTTAATCCATTGTGGAGCACGAATACTACCTTGTCTTGCTCTACCTGTTCCTTTTTGTCTCCATGGTTTTTTACCACCACCACGAACTTCTGCTCTTGTTTTAGTACTTTGTGTACCTTGTCTTTGATTAGCTAAGTAGTTTACTAATACACTGTGAACAATATTTTCATTTGGTTCAATACCAAATACTGATTCACTTAATTCTACATCACTAACTTTTTTACCTTGCATGTTATATACATCTACTTTTGGCATTTCGTTTTTCCTCCTTCTTTAAATACTTAAGCCTTTACAGCTGATTTTATTTTTAAGATAGCACCTTTTGCTCCTGGAACACTACCTTTTACTAATATTACATTTTTATCCATATCAACTTTAACAACATCTAAGTTTTGGATTGTAACTGTTACATTTCCCATATGTCCTGGAAGTTTTTTACCTTTAAATACTCTTCCTGGTGTTGATGTTGGTCCCATTGAACCTGGTCTTCTGTGATACATTGAACCATGTCCCATTGGTCCTCTATGTTGTCCATGTCTTTTTATTACACCTTGGAATCCTTTTCCTTTTGATGTTCCTTGTACATCTATTTTTTCTCCTACAGAAAATACATCTGCTTTTAATTCATCTCCGACTTTTATTCCTTCGATTGAATCTAATTTAAATTCTCTTAAATGTTTTTTTGGTGCTACATTTGCTTTTGCAAAATGTCCTTTTTCTGGTTTGTTAACTTTCTTTTCTTTTACTTCTCCAAATCCTAGTTGTACTGCTTCATATCCATCTTTTTCTAATGTTTTTACTTGAGCAACTACACATGGACCTGCTTCTATTACTGTTACTGGAATAACTGTTCCTTTTTCATCAAATATTTGTGTCATTCCAACTTTTTTTCCTATTAATGCTTTTTTCATTTTAATCCTCCTTATACATACGCTAAGAGTTAACTTAACTATTGGCTGATAAGCGACCAGCTTGGTTTTTTATTTATATTTTTGAAACTAGTTTTTTATTTCTATATCAACACCTGCTGGTAGTTCTAGTTTCATTAAACTATCCATTGTTTTTTGTGTTGGGTAAAGAATATCAATTACTCTTTTATGTGTTCTCATTTCAAATTGTTCTCTTGAATCTTTGTCTTTATGTGGAGAACGCAAAATTGTTACGATTTCTTTTTGTGTTGGTAATGGAATAGGACCTGATACTTTTGCTCCTGTTTTTTTAGCAGTATCTACTATCTTTTCAGCAGACTGATCTAAAACTACATGGTCATAAGCCTTTAGTCTTATTCTAATTTTTTCACTTGCTACAATTGAATTTGCCATTGTAATTTCCCTCCTTAAAATAATATTTTTAAAATTACGCGTTGGCAAGTTATAACGCACCCTGGTGTTTTGTTTTTACCCATTTTTTAATCCCAAAAATTGCATGGTTATTTTGGGATAAGTGCTTTTATTCTTACCGCCTGGTCTAGCCAAGACATACTCCACTGAAGTTCCCTCCACCCGTAAGGATGTAGCCACATTCAGCTTCAACGCTAAAATTCATGCTTCATTATTATATATCCTTTCTTCCGTAATGTCAAGAGTTTTTTGTTTATTTTTACAAAATTTTACTTGTGAACATATAAAAAAATTCTTAAGTTAAATACTTAAGAACTTTTATACTATATATTCTATTTTATTGCTTGGAAAATATTTGGACATTTGCTCTCTTAAAAAAATTTCAGCTTCTTTTCTTGTTTCTTGTTTATATGCATATTTTCCTCTACCTCTTCCTGTCATTATTTCTCTATTGTATAAATTTATTGCATTTGGAAATGCCTCTTCATTAATTTTTGTATGCACATAACTATATGTCATAAATATTATTTCAAAAAATGCTTCTTTTTTTACTTTTTCTGATAATTCTAAACTCAATCTTTGTATTAATTCTGTATATAATTGCTTCCAATTATCAACTAATATTACTGGTGCAATCAATATTCCTATTTTGTAATCTGCTTCTGCTAATTTGTTTATTGCTTCTATTCTTCCTTTTAATCTTGATGTTCCGAATTCTACTTTGTTTATTATTTCTTCTGGATTTACACTCATTCGAATTATTATCTTTTTATTATGCGCTAATGGTAAAAGAGGATCTATCATATCAAATTTTGTTGGAAATGTTAATTTTCCCTTTTCTGTTTTTGCAAAGTTTTCTATAGTCCAAATTAAATTTCCTGTAATTGTGTTTTCTAATACTAAATCACTATTACTTCCTATTTCAAATGTTAAATCTTTTTCACTTTTTTGTGCAGTTTTTATAATTTTTTCTAGCATCTGTTCTCTATTTACAAATAGTCTTAAATATGCACATTTATTGTAATTACAAACTAAATAACAGTACATACACATTGCTGTACAGCCAGAAGATGTGTATGGCACTAAATAATCTGATGTTTTGTGATTTTCTACAAATTTATGAGTTTTCCTTATTCCTATTATTAGATTACTTTTCATGTTTGCAAATTCTGAATTTTGCTTTTTTCTCATTTCTTCTATATTATTATGGTTTTCTATTTCTATTTTGGGTGTTTCTTTGTATTGTTCCATTAGTTGTTTTCCTAGTGGATAATTGATTATTTCTTTTTCATAATAAATTGCTTTAGGGTTAAACATATAAAATTCTCCTTTTATATAGTTTAACCCTTTAATAAATTTTTATTATCTTTTTAATATTTTTATTAATAAAGCCTCTTGTAAGACTTTTGAAAAGTTTATTCCTAATTTTTCTGCTCTTACATTTAACCAATCTGGTATTGATAATGTTTTTTTGACTGCCTTTTTTGTTCCATATTTTTTTGTATATTTGTCTATATCTAATAATAATAAACTTTTAAATCCATTTTCTTTTTCTAACTTTATATCTTTTAGATTACTTGGTGATGGAATTTCCTCATTATCTTCTATCGAAGTTAAAATCCACCCTAATGCCGCATCTTGTGCCATTTCTACTGCTTCTACTAATGTATCTCCTTGTGTGCAACAACCTAATAAATCTGGAATATCAACACTATATCCCCCATCTTCCTGCTCATAAAAACATGCTGGATAGACTAATTTCATTATTTTCACCATTTACCATCTTTTTTTATTTTTGCTTGCTTGTATATAGATTCAATGGTCCCTTTCTTTATTTCTTTGTTATGTCTTGGAATTGTAACTTTTCCTTTTTTAGTATTATGCTTATATTGATAGTGTGATCCTACTATTCTGTATAAATACCATCCATCTTTCTTTAAGATTTTCTCTATTTCTTTAAAAGTCAAATTACCTCCTTTCTTATTATATTACGTATTGTACGTATTGTCAATATTAATTTTGAGATTTTACAGAAAAAAAATTTGAATAAAATTTTTGATATAACATAAAATATTATAACATTGATTGATTGTGCTTGCAAGAACTTTTTTCAATAAATTAGGGTTAAACTTGTGTTTAACCCTTTAATAAATTTTTATTTATTTTCTTACATATGTAATGAACTCATAATCTAAATTATTATTATCATCTTTAATTCCCTTAATTCTTTCGACTTCTTTCCATACATTTTCATCTATTCTAGGAAAAAATGCATCTCCATCAAAATCTTTATTAATCTGTGTTACATACATTTTTTTTACATATGGCATTAACAAATTATATATCATTGCTCCGCCTATAACAAAATTTTCTTCTTCATTTTCTATATATTCTTGTATTTGTAACATAGAATGTACTATTTCCACATTTTCATCATTTACTTTAAAGTCTGGATTTTGACTAAATATTATATGCTTTCTATTTGGTAAAACTCTTCCTAATGATTCAAATGTTTTTCTTCCCATTATTATATTATGGTTCATTGTTAATTCTTTAAATCTTTTTAAATCTTCTGACAAATGCCATATTATTTGATTATTTTTTCCTATTACATTATTTTTTGCTTTTGCTACTATTATACTTAACATATTTTACCTTCCTATTCTGCAACTGGTATTTTGCCTAATTTTATTTCTTTATTATAATCATATCCTTCTATTTCAAAATCTTCAGCTTTAAATTCATAGAAGTTCTTTGTTGGATTTTTTATTATTAATTTAGGATGTACATCTTTTGCCTCTGCTTCTATTAATTTTTTTACTAATGGTATGTGTCTATCATAAATATGACAGTCTCCTATATTATGTGTTAGTGTTCCTACTTCTAGCCCTGAAATTTGTGCAAACATACATTGAAGTGCTGCATATTGCATTACATTCCATCCATTTGCTGCCAACATATCTTGTGAACGTTGATTTAAAATTAAATGTAACTTTCCACCTTTTACAAGCCATTGTGTTCCATAAACACATGGTTCTAATGCCATATCTTTTAATTCTTCGTGGTTAAATATGTTTGTCATTATTCTACGACTTGATGAATCATTTTTTAATAAATACAATACAAAATCAACTTGATCCATTTTTTGTATTCCTTGTTTTGTTTTAAATTCATATTTTTTTCCCATTTGATAACCATATGCTTTTCCTATTGAACCATTTTCATCTGCCCATTGATCCCATATATGTGAGTTTAAGTCATGTATATTATTTGATTTTTTTTGCCAAATCCATAATACTTCATCTATTGCTCTTTTTACAGTTTGACTATTATTTCTTAATGTTATCATTGGAAATTCTTTACCTACATCATATTTATTTGTTACACCAATTATTGATATATAGTTTGCTTCTGTACCATCTTCCCATCTTGTTCTTACATTAGTTCCTTCTGATGAATAACCATGTTTCATAATTTCTTTACACGTTTCTATAAAATTTTTATCTGCCTCTGTCATATTAACTCCTCCTTTATTTTTTTGAGTATATCACACTATTTTCTTTTTTTCTACAAATTTTTTAAAAAAACAAATAAAAAGAACCTAAAGATAATTTATTATAACTATCTAAGGTTCTTTTTTGTGGTTAACCATGCTCTTTGATTAATCGCTATATATAAGTGATTTTAGATGTTCACACCAATCTGCAGATGACTTATCTACATACTGCATATTATGTGAATTTATCAATTCTTGCATTTGCTTTGGGGAGTTTGAGGTATCAGAAGGAAAAAATTTATAATAATAAAAAGTTGTAACTATTATTATTTTTGGTTCTTTTTTTCCTTTTTCTCTGCAAATAGCCCTACAAAGTTCACCAAATGCTACTGGAAAATATTCTTCACTTTTATATAGCTTTCTTAATAATGCCCTGCTATTGTCATCAAATAACATTTCATCAAAATTAACATCAAGATTTTCTCCTAAAACGATAACATCAAAATTCATTTGAGTATATAAAAGATAAAATAAACATCCTTCTATACTTGATATACTTTTGACAATGCTTTCATTGTGTTGGAGGTATCTTGATAATCTGCTTAACAGTCTGCGTTTACCCTCTACAATGTATATTTGCACCCATTTCCTCCTTTTTAGCATGGTTCCACTTCAAATTGTTTTGCAAACATTTGCCATTATAACACCATTGTTATTTTTTTGCAATAAATTATTTAATTAAAATTCCCAGTTTGGTACATATTCTTCTTCATGTTCTCCAAGCTCCTGAATATAGCCATTTTCTATTTGTAATTCTTCTATATATTTTTCAATTTCATGCCATTCATCTTGAGTTAATTTTCTATTTATATCTGATATTTCTTTTGCTTTATATGTAGGAAAATATTGTGCCATAATACTTATATATACTTCATTATCTATATTTTCTTTTAACCATTTCAATATTTTTTTACTATTATCTATATTGTTTGGCAAAACTAAATGTCTTATTACTAATCCCTTTTTTATAATGCCATCTTTTCTAAAAACAGGTGCACCAACTTGTCTATACATTTCTTTTATGGCATTTATAGCTATTTCAAAATAATTATCTATTTTTGAATATTTTTTTCCTAACTCATTTTCAAAATATTTTAAATCTGGTAAATATATATCTATCAATCCTTCGAGCATTTTTAGAGTTTCGACACTCTCATATGCATTTGTATTATATACTATTGGTATGTATAATCCTTTTTGTTTTGCTATTTTAATTGCTTCTTTTATATGAATTGCATAACTTGTTGGAGTTACCAAATTTATATTTTCTACACCTTTTTCTTGTTGTTCTAACATTATTTCTGCTAATTCTTGAATCGTTATTTCTTTTCCTCTGCCTTGTTGACTTATTTCATAGTTTTGACAATATACACAATTCATATTACAATTTGAAAAAAATATTGTACCAGATCCATTTTCTCCGCTTATACATGGTTCTTCAAAATTATGTATTGAATATAATGCTATTTTTACTTTATTTGTTGCTTTACATCTTCCTATTTGTTTATTTCTATTTATTCCACATTTATGTGGACATATAGTACATTTTTCTAACATTCTTTACTCCTTTTATTTCTTTATATTATAGTTTTTTTTATTTATAGTCAAGCAGTTCATATATTTTCATATTTGTTTTAAATATTTTATTTTCTTTTAACGTTATATCCCATAAAAAAATACAGATTAAAAATATTGCTATATTTTTGAAATAATATATTGTAATACTACTTATTATTGTTAGTATTATCATTGTCATATTTGATATTTTATTTATTAATATTTTTGATTGTTTATTACCTAATTCAATATATAATGCACCTTTTAATATTCTCCCTCCATCCAATGGATATATTGGAATTAAATTAAAAAATAATATTAATATATTTGAGTAAATCACTTCTTGACTTGAAATATATATTGGAGAAATTTTAGTATATATTACTGCTATTGCAAGACTTGTAAATGGTCCAGAAAGAGCAACTAAAATTTTTTTAAGTTCTAACAAATTACCTTTTTTTATCTTAAAATTTAAATCATTTGGTTCTGCTGAAAATGCTACTGATAATCCACATGGCATAACTTCTAATTTTATTAGTTTCATTTTTAATATTAATCCCATAACTATATGTCCTATTTCATGTATAACAGAAAAAAACATTATTATTAAATATATTTTTATCTGACCTGTAAAATAAAATAAAGTCAAAAAAATAAAGATTTTTAAATCTATTCTAAATCTCATTATGACTTCCTTTCTATAATTCTAAAATCATTTGTGGATCTACTAATCTATTTTGATATCTTACTTCAAAATGTAAGTGTGGACCTGTGGTATTTCCAGTGTTTCCTACTTCTGCTATTTCCTGTCCTTGTGTTATCTCATCCCCTTTATTTACATATATTTTATTACAATGTGCATATAAAATTATTACATCATTTATTTGAATTTCTAAATGATTTCCAAAGTCCCCTTTTGATGATGTAAGTACAACTGTTCCATTTGTTGCAGATACAATTTTTGTTCCTATTACTGCTGCAATATCTGTACCTGTATGATTTTTAGGTACTGTTGGTGTTGTAGGATTTCTAGTTCCAAACATTGAACTTATTGTACCATTTATTGGTTTTATAAAACTAATTGTACTTTTTATATAATTTGCATCTTGTTCCATTTGAGTTAATTGGTTTTCTGGTTCTTGTGTGTTTGCTTCTACCTCTGGTTTCGGTGTTTCCTCAACTACTGGTTCTTCCGCTCCTCCGATATTTTCATTGTTTTCTTGAATATTTTCTGGTTCTTGTTGTTCTTGAGGTTGCGGATTTTGCTCTGTTTCTTCTGTTTGAATTTGCTCATTTTGTGGTTCTGATTGTTGTTCTGCAGGCGTCATAATTTCATTTATTTTATTTGAAATAATTGAATATATTTCTGTAATATTTATATCCTGTGATAATATTTCTCTAGCCTTATTTATAAAATCTTGTGAAAATATATAATTGTTATTAATTATCAAATAAAATACCATATATATAAATAAACATACTATGATTTGCATAAACATCTTTTTTAAAAGTTTTACATCTTTTTTCCCTTTAGGTTCTGTAAATCTTTTCTCTTTTATTTCATTGTTTCCAAAATTTCTTCTGTAATATATTTCTTCTGCTTTTCTTATTTTGTCCTCAACAGACATAACTCTTTCCATATGTATCCCTCTTTCTTAGCTCTAATATATGTAAAAAACACTCTATAATGCTTTTTTAATATTTATGCATTTATAGAGTGTTTTATGTTTATTATATAAAATTTATTATTAAACTTATTATTAATATCACTGCTAATGCTATTGTACATTTTTTGAGTTTTTGATATTTTGATCTTATATCCTTTTCTATCCTTTTCTTATTTTCAATTTTGTTGATATAATCTGTTACAAGCATTTCTGCTTCTTTCAAAATATATTCTTTTGATTTTGGCTTCTGTTCTGATATGTTAATTTTGTTGCTTTTGTCTATTAATTCTTTTTGTTTTATTCGTTCACTTTCTTTAAAAATTATTATAGCCTCTTCGATCATATTTGATGGAAGATTTTTTAAGACTACCATATTTTTCATATTGCTTGATTCCATTATATCACTCCTTTTGAAAATCTTATATTCTAATCTTTTCCATTTTAATGAAATTTATACATTATTTTTACATTCCTGTAACAGGTAATCTTGGTATTTCTGGTATAGGAGTTTCTTCTACTGGTGGTATTTCTATAGGTATTTCTTCAACAATAATTTTACTATTTCCAATTTTTAAAGTAATTTTTTTGTTAAAACTTATTTGTACTTTTCTTAATTCTGTATTTAATTCATATCCTTCTGGTGCTTCTATTTCTCTAATGTAATATATTCCTGGCATTATTTGTTTTAATTCAATCTTGCCATTTTTATCTGTTTCTACTACTTTAATTAATTTCTTGTTTTCATCTAATATTTCAAATTTTGCCCCTTTTAACATTTCTTTTGTTTCTTCATCCTGTTTTTCAATTTTAATTTCTGTTTCATTTGGCCCATATTCTTGTAATAATTCTATATCTTTATTTTCATAAGAAAATGCTGTTAGTGCATAATCTTGTAAATCACTGCTTGGAGCTTTTCCATAAAATACTGGCTTTGTTTCTAATTGGGATGTTATATTGATCTTAAATTGTCCTGATTTTGTTAGACTAGATATTGGTATTAAGATTTTAAATTTTTCACTTGAAATAAATTCTTGTTTTTCATTGTTTTGACTATCTGTTATTTTCGTTCCTTTTGGTTGATTTTCTAATTTTATGATATATTTGCTAATATTTATATTACTTTTAACTTCATATTCTTTTACTATATAATTCTTTTCTACTGTCCAATTTTCTGGTTGTACTACTTCTACTTTTGTTTCACCTATTTCTTCTGTAGAGTCTTGAGCATTTTTTAATATTGTAGCAATTGCATTTTTTACTCTATTTCCAGCTTCATTTACTCCTGTATATTTTTCTACCACTCTATTAAATAGATAACAATATATTGATTGCTTTGTAGCTATATATGCTTCTTCTTCACTTGCTACTCCTAATTCTTGTAAACTTTTATATGGATACCCATTTATTATTACTCTCCACAAATTTACATCTGTAATTTTCCCTTGATTTGTTGTATTATATGTTGCCACTTTATCTCCTACACCTTGTAGGTCTACATTTAAACAATATACTGGATATTCCACACCATTTTCTTGATATACAGCGTGTGCTGTTTTTAATAGTACTCCATCATATTTTAAAATTCTATTAAAATTACCTTTTGTATATATTGTTATTTGATTTTCTACTGCTTGTACTGTATTTGCTATTATTGAAAAGTTTGATATTAATATAATAGCTAATATTGATATTATTTTTATTATTTTTTTCAATTATTTTCCTCCTCTTTTTCTATTGCTTGTACACATCTTCTAAAATGTGGTTCATTTTCTACGCATGTTATTAATGTTAACATGTTTTCTTCTGTGTTTTCCAAAACATCTACATCTGTGTCTTTAATTATGATGTTTTTATCTACTATATATGTTTTTTTGTATTCATTATATTGATATTTTATTTCATCTCCTTTTTGCAACAATTTTAAATCTGCAAAATAATTTACTTCATATCCTCTGTTGTGTGCAGCTAGTGCAATATTACCTTGCATTTTTTGAGTTTCTTCAAAATGACAAATACTTTTGTTTAAGTTTTCTTTGGTTGTTCCTTCTGTTATTTCTGTATTTAATGAAATTTTATCTATTTGTATCTTCCATATATTTTCTTTTTCAATAGTTGATTGTTTTGCTTCGATTTTCCTGTTTTCTATCATATTTTTTATAATTCTTGTATCGTCAATTTTTACATATTTGTAAATTCCTATATGAATTAAACTGAACATTATAAGCAACACAAAGAAAACAGTCCATCTAATTCCCATTTGGGTAATTTTGAACATACATTTTGTTTACCTCCTTTTATTAAATTGTTGATTTTTGGATTTTTTTCGAAAAAAATTTTTAGAATTAAATTTTTGATTAAAATTCTGTTATTATATTAACATCCATTTATTCATTTGTCAAGAACTTTTCATCGACAAAACTCGACAAGAACTATTTTTTTATAAAAGGCTTGCACTTTATAAAATTTAATGTTATCATTTATTATATATTTTGTAAGGAGACAAAAGATGTCTGAATTATTAAAACAATCTTTTAATTTTTATGACCAAACATATTTAAAATCATATAACTTAGATAAAGCTATTCAATACCAATTAAACTTACTAGACTCTTTAGATGTTTATACAAGAGTTCATTCTGAAAATGTAGCTACTATTACTTGTAATTTATGCCATAAATTACATTGTTCAAAAGGTTTTACAGAATATTGTATTACCTGTGCTTATTTACATGATATAGGAAAAATGTTTATCCCAGCACATATTCTTCAAAAGCCTTCTCGACTAACTGATGAAGAATATGAAATCATTAAGAAACATACTACATTAGGATATCAATTATGTATTAAAGATGCAAAATTAAGACCTTATTATGCAGGTCCTTATTATCATCATGAGGCACTAGATGGCACTGGTTATCCTCAAGGTTTAGTAAAAAATCAGATTCCTTATGAGGCTCAAATTATAAAGGTTGCTGATGAATTCGATGCTTTAGTTCATAAAAGGCAGTATAAAACACATATTGGTATTTCAGATGCTTTAAAAATTATTATATCAAATACAAAACCTACTCCTAATGCTAAGCCAGATACTGGTTATGCAAATGCAGGTAAAACAAACAAGTTAATTGTAAAAAAATTGCTTAAAGTAGTTATAGATGACATTGAATATGAAATTATCTCAACAATTGATTATGTTAATTACTTAGAAAAAGAAATGGGTAGGTATAGAAAAATACAAGAATATGTTAATAAGATGAATTCAGAAAAAAATAAAGAAGGTCAATTATATTATCAGCAATATATTGATACACTTCTAAAAAAAGATGAAACAATTGAAAAACTTCCTGAACTTTATAAAGAATTTGAAGATGCCCATTCTTTAAGAAAAGGTATGTTAGATAATTTAAAAAAAGAAATTCAAATTATAAAAAAACTTAAAGTATAAAAATAAAATAAGAGAATGTTCTCTTATTTTATTTTATTATGAATTTTAATATTTTTTCTATCAAACTAGTTTTTTCTTCTTTTATAAATTTATTATTTGTTTCCACATTATCAGTTTTATCTAATTCTAATGGTATTTTAGTTTTAACTTGCATACCTAATTCTTCTGTTGCTCTTTGTTTAATACTATTCCATTCTAATGTTCCTTCTTGCTCTTTTATACTTTTTTCTATTTGACCATTTTCTTTTTCTATCAATGCTAATTGATTTTCCAAATTCTTTTTTTGATTAAACATTTCCATAATAGAAATCTCTCTATAGCTTACAGCAAGTAACATGCCAAATACAAAAATAACAGCAATTAGTTGTTTTGTTTTTTTCTTTTTTTCTTCTGCCCTTTTTAGTTTTTCTTTTTCAAATTTTCTTCTTTCTATTTCTTTTCTGGAAAGTCCTTTTTTAGTTGTTGTTGTCTTTCTTTTAGGATTGTATTCTGTTTCATACTTTCTAGGGCTAGTTTCATATTGATATAAATTTCTAGGCATTGTTACTCACCTCCTTTGTATTTTAAGTTTTTTCGAAAATCCTTAATTTTGCACTTTTAGATCTTGAATTTTCTTTTTGTTCTTCTTCTGTAGCAATTATTGGTTTTTTGTTTATTATTTTTCCTTCTGATTTAGCACCACATATACAATATGGTAAATCTTTTGGACAAGTACATTGTCCTTTTGCCTCTGTATAAGCATTTTTTACTGCTCTATCTTCTAGTGAATGAAATGTTATTATACATAACCTTCCCCCTGGATTTAAACATTCGATACATTTCTTTACTGTTTCTTTTAATGGTTTTATTTCATCGTTTACCTCAATTCTTATTGCCTGAAATGTTCTTTTGGCTGGATGTCCATCTTTTTTTGAAAATGATGGAAGTACTTTTTCTATTATTTCTACTAATTCTTTTGTTGTCTTTATTTCTTTCGTTTTTCTAGTTTCGCATATTTTTTTAGCTATTTGTCTTGAAAATTTTTCTTCACCATATTCAAATATTATGTTAGAAAGTTTTTCTTCTGAATATGTATTTATTACATCTTTTGCTGTTAATTTTTGAGTTTTGTCCATTCTCATATCTAGTTCATTTTCTCCAAGATAGCTAAATCCTCTTTCTTTTTCATCTAACTGATATGATGACACTCCTAAATCTAATAATATTCCATCAACTTTTGGTATTTTTAATTCTTCTAATATTTTTTCTATTTCATCATGATTACCATGTATATATTTTACATTTTGATATTCTTTTAAATTTTCCTTTGCAGCATCTAATGCTTCTTGGTCTCTGTCTATACCAATCAATATACCTTTAGGTGTTAATTGCTTTAAAATTTCTTTACTATGTCCTGCTCCACCTAAAGTTCCATCTACATATATTCCATCTTTTTTTATATTTAAACCTTTTATTGTTTCTTTTAGCAATACTGGTTTGTGTTTAAATTCCAATTTTACACCTCTTTTTTAACAATTACAGCTGGTATTCGAAACACCAGCTGCTTGTCTTATGTTAGTTTTCTTTTGTTTTTTGGAATTTTACTTTTGTATATTTATCTTTTGTGTTTTTATCTTTTGTATTTTTGTCTTTTGTACATTTTTCTTTTGTGTTTTTATATAAACTTTTGCAAGTTATATACCTAACATTGTCATATTTTCTGCAATTTCATCAGCTGATATATTTTCATCACATTTCTTCCATGTTTCTTTGTTCCATATTTCTAATCTTGTACCAACTCCAACAATCATTGCATCTTTTTCTAAACTTGCTGATTCTCTCAAATTGCTTGGTATTAAGAATCTGCCCTGCTTGTCTATTTCACATTCTGTTGCACCAGATAGGAAAAATCTTACAAAGTTTCTGGCATTTTTGTCTGATAGTGGTAGTGATTTTAATTTTGTTTCGAAATTCAACCATTCATTTTGTGAGAATACAAATAAACATCCATCTAACCCTTTTGTTATGATGAACCTTTCTCCTATGTCTTGTCTTAATTTTGATGGCATTATTAATCTGCCTTTAACATCTAGAGAATGCTCATATTCACCAATTAGCAATTGAATTTCCTCCTCTCCACTTTGTTACCACTTTGCACCACTTCTCTCCACTTTGATTAAATAATAATACATTTTATATTATTTTGCAAGTACTTTTTATAATTTTTTAAAAAATTTTTTTAAATTTTTTATATAATAATCTATTTCTTGGAATGTATTATTTTCTCCAAATGTTGTTCTTATTGCACTGTTTATATATTCTTTTGGTACACCTATTGCTGTTAGTACATGTGAGGGTGCTAAATTTCCTGATGAACATGCTGAACCACTAGATACACATATTCCCACTTCATCTAATTTAAAAATTAGCTCTGATGCATTTTCTCCTTTAAATGATATATTTGCATTTCCTGGTAATCTGTTTTTCATTGTCCCATTTATTCTTATTTTTTCTGGAATTTCTTGTTGAAGTTTTGTTATATAATAGTTTCTTAATTTTTCTAAATTTTTTATGTGTGTTTCTATATTTTTATTAGAAATTTCACAAGCCTTTCCTATTCCTACTATTCCTGCAACATTTTCAGTTCCAGCTCTTTTATTTTTTTCTTGATGTCCTCCATTTATTATTTTTTCTACTTCTATTCCATTTTTTATATATAATGCCCCTACTCCTTTTGGTGCATTTATTTTATGTCCAGACATTGATAACATATCTATATTTGAAACATTTATTGGCACATTTCCTATAGCTTGGACTGCATCTGTATGAAATATAATATTATGTTTATGTGCTATTTGTGATATTTGCTCTATTGGTTCTATTGTTCCTATTTCATTGTTTGCATACATTATACTTATTAATATTGTTGTTGGTTTTATTTCTTTTTCTAATTGTTCTAAATTTATTATTCCATCTTCATCTACATCTATATATGATATTTCAAAGCCTTGTTTTTCAAGTGTTGCACAAGTTTCTAATATTGCTGGATGTTCTATTTTAGATGTGATTATATGATTACCTTTATCTTTGTTAGAATAGGCATATCCTTTTAATGCTGTATTATCACTTTCTGAACCGCTTCCTGTGAAATATATTTCATTCGGATTACATTTTATTAATGATGCTACTTGTTTTCTTGCTGTTTCTATTGCCCTCTTGGACTGTCTACCTATTGAATATAGTGCTGAAGCATTTCCATATTCTCTTGTTAAATATGGCATCATTTCATTTAGTACTTCTGATTTTATTTTTGTTGTTGCAGCATTATCAAAATATATCATGTTCATCTTTTTCACCTAACTTTCTTTTTTATTATATGAGACAAAAAAATAAAAGTTAAAGAATAACTTTTATTTTATCTAAATTTTCAATTACTGTGTCATAGCCGAATTTATAACATTTGTCTAGTTTATCTATGTCAAATAATCCTGCCCTATCTGTTGGAACAGTTAGAATAAAATCACTTTTTTCTAAACCTTTTTCAGCAATTTTATTTCCCATTACATCTAGTGTTTTCATTAAAATATCCATTATGTCACTATCTTTTTCAACAGGATCTGCTTTAAAATTTACTGCCATTATTTTCTTTTTACAAATTTGTTTTAATGCTAATACAGGAACATTATCTAAAGTTCCCCCATCCAAAAACATATGATTTTTATATTCACATGGGCAAAACACTGCTGGAAAGCTACTGCTTGCTCTTACTGCTTTTCCAACAGAAATCTCTGTTATATATTCATCATTAACATTATCACGTGGTGCACAATTAGTAAATATATATTCTTTTGACTCACTTATATCAACAGTTGGAATAACTAATGGAATTTTTATATCTCCGATTACATTTATTTGTTTTTTTAGTGCTAATTCATTAAACATTTTTTCAAGTAAAGTTCCATCATTAAAACCTGTTATTCCTATTTTTCTATTTTTCATAAAATTCCCTATTCCATTTATAATTGGTCCATTTCCTATACTAACTATTTCTTGAGCATATTTTTTAAACAAAACATATATATAATATGGTTTATATCCCATTGCATATAATGCTGCTACTATACTTCCTGCACTTGTTCCTCCTATAGCATCTATTTTTATATTGTTTTCTTCTAAAGCCTTTAGTACACCTGCATGTGCTATTCCTCTTATTCCTCCACCAGCTAAAGCTATTGCAATTCCCATCTTAATTCCTTTCATAATAAAAAAAGTAAATACTATATTTAGTATTTACCTTTTATTATTATTTTAAACGGTTATTTGTGATTAATTTTCTTCAACATAATAATATTGTTCTAAACCATATGTTACTCTTTTAAAGTTTTCTATTCTTAAAGTTGCATTTGTTTCTTTTATTCTCTCAAGCATTTCTTTTGATCTTATTATATTACCATTATTATCCACATAATATTCCATGGTTTCATTATATATTTTTACATATTCATCTAAAACTTGAACATTTATGTTTGCCATTTCTATAGTTTTTTGCATTTCATTGTTGTATATTTCAGTTGTATTTGTTTCAAAGTTTGTTGCTTGAATCATTTGTTTAGTTTTTAATAATTGTATTGAATCATATTTGAATTCTAAAATTATTTTTCCTTCTGCATCTATTATTCCACTTTTTCCAGTTTCATTTGTAGCTATGAAATATTTATCATAAATATATTCTATATAATTATATTTTTGATTTAGTATTTCTTGTAGGTTACTGCCTAATAAAGAATATGTTACATTTTCTCCTTGTTCAATTTTTATAAAATAGTCTGGATTAGTAGTTGATTCAATTATTGTATTAAATGGTATATTTACTTCTGCACCAGTTTTATCAAATACTTTTTCTTCTTCTCCATTTTTTGCATATATATATATTCCATTTATTTCTATATTTGAATATTCTGTTTTTAATATTTCTATTCCTAATTCATTCATTACTCCATATTGACCTGTTCTTTCTACTATAAACATGTCCATTTCTGGTGTGTACGTTATTGATTGATATTGTGTGTTAATCATTTTGTTGTTATTTATAAATACTCCATATTGTCCATTTTTTGCTGCTATAAGATATATATTTTCTTTATTTTTTACTTCTGCTAATCTAGTTATTTGGTTATAATCTTCTTTTAAAACTTCGTTTCCTTCCCAGTCATAATAACCATATCTATAGCCCTCATGAGTTTTGACACATACAATATATCCTGATTTTTCATAGCCTTCTTCTTGACTATAATATGTATCTGATTCTATTGAATCATAAATAGTTTTTATAACTTGATTTCCTTGACTATTTACAATTCCATATTTATCATTTTCTTTAACTAATATTTCTCCCTCTTTATATCCTAAACTTGATATTTCATCATATTTAGGTTCTGCAACAACTTGTCCATCTATTCCTAATAATCCATATTTATCATTTTCTTTATATATTAGTACCTTTTTTTCATACATAGATTCTGAAATTATATTTTCAATTCTTATTGCTTCTATATCTGAATATTTTTCAAATATTTCTTCATTTTTATCATTTAAAACTTTAGTTTTATCTCCATCTTTACACAAAAATACTGCTCTATGTGGATTTGGTATTATTATTTGTTCATATTGAGGATTTATTACTATTGACCCACTTCCATCAATTACTCCAAAGTTTTCATCTCTTTTTAGTAAATAATATGTAATTGAATTATCTTCTATCTTTTCTTCTATTTTTTTGAAATTAGGAATACATATTGATATTATTAAACTTAATAGTATTACTAATACACTTATGATTACTATAGTACTTGTTTTTTTAGACATTTTGTTACCTCTTTTCTTTCTTTTCTCATTTTACTATTTATATGGGATTTTTTCAATATTTTTTGCGTATTTCCTTGTTTTTTTTAGTATAATATTGTATAATCTTTACATAATATTAATGGAGGTAAATTATGTCAGATTTAGTTTTAAAAGATTTATTTAGAAATACTTCAGCTTATGCTCAAAAACAGGTTACTGTTGAAGGCTGGGTAAGAACAGTTAGAGATTCTAAAACATTCGGTTTTATAGAACTTAATGATGGTTCTTTTTTTAAGAATGTTCAAATTGTTTTTACAGATAAATTATCTAATTTTAATGAAATTGTAAAACTTAGTATAAGTTCTTCTATAAAAGTAAATGGTACTTTAATTGTTACAGAAAATGCTAAACAACCATTTGAAATTCACGCAGATAAAATTGAAATAATCAATTTGTGCCCTGCAGAATATCCTCTTCAAAAAAAGAGACATTCTTTTGAATATTTGCGTACTATTTCTCATTTGCGTCCTAGAACAAATACTTTCAATGCTGTATTTAGAGTTAGAAGTGTATTAAGCTATGCTATACATAAGTTTTTTCAAGAGCGTGGCTTTGTATATGTTCATACTCCTATTTTAACTTCTAGTGATGCTGAAGGTGCTGGAGAAATGTTTAATGTTAATTCATTTGATTTAAGTAATGTTCCTTTAACAGAGGATGGAAAAGTTGACTTTTCAAAAGATTTCTTTGGAAAATCTGCTCATCTTACTGTTAGTGGACAATTAAATGGTGAGGCTTTTGCTACTGCTTTTAGAAATATTTATACTTTCGGTCCTACTTTTAGAGCAGAGAATTCTAATACTGTTAAACATGCTGCAGAGTTTTGGATGATTGAACCTGAAATTTGTTTTGCTGATTTGAATGATGATATGAATTTAGCAGAAGATATGGTTAAATATATCTTTTCATATGTTTTGGAAAATTGTCCTGAAGAAATGGAATTTTTTAATAGTTTTGTTGATAAGAATTTATTGAATAGATTAAATAATGTTATAAATTCTGATTTTGGTAGAATTACTTATACTGATGCAATAAAAGAGTTAGAAAAGGCAAATGACCAGTTTGAATTTAAAGTTTCTTGGGGAATTGATTTACAAACAGAACATGAAAGATATTTATGTGAAAAAGTTTTTGGAAAACCTGTTTTTGTAACTGATTATCCAGCAGATATTAAGGCTTTTTATATGAAACAAAATCCTGATGGTAAAACTGTTGCTGCTGCTGATTTACTTGCCCCTGGTATAGGTGAGATTATTGGTGGTAGCCAAAGAGAAGAAAATTATGATAAGTTACTTGCTAGAATGAAAGAGCTTAATATGGATATTTCTGGTTATGAATGGTATCTTGATCTTAGACAATATGGTAGTGTTGATCATGCTGGTTTTGGTCTAGGTTTTGAAAGAGCTTTAATGTATTTGACTGGCATGCAAAATATTCGTGATGTTCTTCCTTTCCCTAGAACACCAAAAAATTGTGAATTTTAAAAGTCATATTTGATATGTAATATATTTTATATTTATATAAAAACAAAAGATCAGCTATATAAATAGTTGATCTTTTGTTTTTAATATTCTATGTTACAAACTCTTCAAGAACATATCCAGAAATATATCCTATATTATCACATTCCAGTTTTAACCTACAAATAGCATATTTTGAATTTGCCCATTTTCCATATCTAATAATACTATATTTATCCTCATAGTTAAAAATACCATACTCATATTCATCAGTAACTTTTGGGATTTCTTCATCTGTTATATCAAATTCTTCATTACTTACTGTTCCACTATTTACTATTAATCTTTTATGATCTACAAAATCATATACACACGCCTCGTAACCCCCACAGATAATCTCGTACCTATCAATTGATACTTTAAATTTATATTCCTTTTCGTTTACATTTATAGTAAATTCATATTTTCCCATACCTGTAATTTCAAAATTGTTATTATCATAATATTCCTTTCCATTTGGGTCATGAATTTCTACAGTTATGTCTTCTTTTATATCATTTAATTCTGAAAGCAGATTATTTTTTACCATTTCTCTTAATTTTTGTATAGTATAATTATAATCTTCATCAGTTACTTCTCCTCCTTGTGGTGATATTCCAAGAAAAAATTCTTTTAATGTTTCATATTTTTTATCAATTATTCCTTTACTACAACAATATTCCATTAATTCTTCAAACGTATTAAATGTTATTCCTTCTCCTGAAAAGTCTTGATTATTCGCATATATCACAAACAATTCCTCATCTGATAATGTATCTAATTCATCTATTTTTTTAGTTAATTCTGCTAAATATTTATTTTTGTATTTTTCGACAACTTCATCATACATTAAAACAATATCAAGTGAACTATCTCCAATCATCCAATTCTCATAAGACACATCAGAATAACTATATAAGTAATACTCACTTATACTTTCAACACTGTTCTCATCATTATTTTCTCCATGTGATTCTATTGTTCCTAGCTTGGTCTTTTCTCCTTTTTTATCATAATATACTACATCATATATTTTATTGCCATCTTCTTCTGCTATTTTTACTTCACCTGTACTCGCTACTTTCCCTAATTCTGTACTTTCCTCTAATTTGTAAACATCTTTTGTTCCACTTCCTGCCCCTGTTGGTAATTTCTCTTTTACTAATGTTTTTACAACTATTACATATTCACTATCTATTATTCCTTTGTCTTGTAATACTGTTATAAAATCTTTCTCTACTTTTCCTAAATTTTTTTGTGTTAAATAATCTTGTTC
Organism: uncultured Clostridia bacterium; assembly: GCA_947630445.1. Classification (GTDB taxonomy): domain Bacteria; phylum Bacillota; class Clostridia; order TANB77; family CAG-508; genus CAG-269. Next base: position 38,468 of record CANRHQ010000001.1, read on the forward strand.
TTCTAATTTTAATGCCTCATATACTGTTCCATGGGCATTTTGCACATTTGCATTTTTTGCTTGGTTTATTATTCCATTATCTCCTGCCAACATTGATATACTTACTCCTGCTAATATTAATAATACTACTATTGTTACTACCAATGCTATTAATGTTATTCCTCTGTTTTTCTCCATATTTTTCTCCTCCTTTGCTTTATCCTTAATCTATTTAAATTTAGGATATAATATTTCTTCAAATAGCTTCTCTTTGTAAGATTTTATTTTTTTGCTTATTATTATTACTACTATTTTTATAATCTTTAAATTACTTGTATTAGTTCATATTTTATGGTATAATTAATTTATAGATTATCTTTAATTTAAATAGCTTAATGATAAATTTGATATACAAAAAATAAAGAAGTCCCTAGTATTATCTAGGAACTTCTTTATTTTTATTCTACAACTGTAGTTAAAAGTTCTTCTTGAACTTGGTCTTGTTCTTGTTCTTCTCCTTCAACTTTTATTTGGATATCCTGATATCTCTTCATACCAGTACCTGCAGGAATAAGTTTACCTATAATTACATTTTCTTTTAATCCTATTAAATCATCTTCTTTACCTTTTATTGCTGCTTCTGTTAATACTCTTGTTGTTTCTTGGAAAGATGCAGCTGACAAGAAGCTATCTGTAGCAAGTGATGCTTTTGTAATTCCTAGTAATATTCTCTTTCCTGTTGCAGGTTTTTTACCTTCTGCAATTGCCTTTTTATTGTTTTCTTCAAATTCATATATGTCTATTAAAGAACCTGGGAACATATTTGTATCTCCATTATCTTCAATTTTAACTTTTCTAAGCATTTGTCTTGCAATTACTTCAATGTGTTTGTCATTTATATCAACACCTTGGTTTCTATATACTTTTTGTACTTCTGAAATTAGATATTCATAAACACCTTCTGGTCCTTTTATAGCAAGTATTTCTGCTGGATTTATTGAACCTTCTATAAGAGCTTGTGCTGCTTTTACTTCATCACCATTTTTTACTCTTAATTTTGATCCAAATGGTATTGTATATGTTTTAGAATTATCTTTAGATGTAACAATAATTTCCTTCTTTTTCTTTGTTTCTGAAATCTTTACCTTACCATCTATTTCAGTTATTACAGCTACTCCTTTTGGTTTTCTAGCTTCAAATAATTCTTCTACTCTAGGAAGACCTTGAGTAATATCTGCAACACCTGCAACACCACCAGAGTGAATAGTTCTCATAGTTAACTGTGTACCTGGTTCACCAATTGATTGTGCTGCTATAATTCCTATAGATTCACCAATTGAAACTTCTTCTCTTCTTGCAAGTCCCATACCATAACATTTTTGACATACACCATGTTTACTTCTACATCCAATTACTGAACGAACTACAACTTGTGTAATACCACTATCTACAATCTTCTTTGCAATAGCTTTTGTTATCATTGTATCTGGAGTAACAATAACTTCTCCTGTTTCTGGATGTACAATATCATTTAATGGATATCTTCCTTCAAGTCTTTCTTCTAATTTTTCTACTACTTGGTTTCCATCTTTTATGTCTTCTAGCATTAATCCTTCATGTGTTCCACAATCATGTTCTCTAACTATAATATCTTGTGATACATCAACAAGTCTTCTTGTTAAATATCCTGAGTCTGCTGTTCTCAATGCTGTATCTGAAAGTCCTTTACGAGCACCATGTGAAGATATGAAATATTCTAGTGCATCTAGTCCTTCACGGAAACAAGATTTAATTGGTATTTCAACTGCTTTACCTGTAGTACTTGCCATAAGTCCACGCATACCTGCGATTTGTCTTAACTGGTTCATATTACCACGGGCACCTGATTTAACCATCATGAATATAGGGTTTAAATCATCAAAGTTTTCTTCCATTGCTTTACTTACATCTGTTGTTGCTTTTTCCCAAATGTCAATAACTGTTTTATATCTTTCATCATCAGTTATTAAACCTCTTCTATATTGGTTTCTTACTTTTTCTACTTGTTTGTCAGCTTCTGCTAATATAGTCTTTTTAGCTTCTGGTACTTCAACATCTTCTACTGAGAATGTTATTCCTGCTAATGTAGAATACTTAAATCCTAATGCTTTAATATAATCTATTACTTCTGCTGACTCAGTTAATCCATGTTTATCAATTACTTTTTCTATAATTGTTCCCATTGATTTTTTCATAACTGGGAAATTTATTTCATATTGGAATGGATCTTCTTCTCTGTCTATAAATCCTAAATCTTGTGGTATTCCTTGGTTAAATATGATTCTTCCAACACTTGTTTCTATTTTCTTTGATTTCATTTCGCCATTTATTTCTTTTGTTATTCTTACAAAGATTTTTGCATGAATTCCAACAGCTTTATTTTGGAATGCCATTATTGCTTCATCAGGATCTTTAAAATATTTACCTTCTCCTAATTCACCATCTATTATCATTGTTAGATAATAGCTACCTAAAATCATATCTAGTCTTGGTACTGCTACTGGTTTACCATCTTGAGGTTTTAATAGGTTGTTTGTTGCAAGCATTAAATATCTTGCTTCTGATTGTGCTTCTGGAGTTAATGGTAAATGCACTGCCATTTGGTCTCCATCAAAGTCTGCATTAAATGCTTCACATACTAATGGGTGAAGTTTTATTGCTCTACCTTCTACTAAAACTGGCTCAAATGCTTGTATTCCTAACCTGTGTAATGTAGGTGCACGGTTTAACATTACTGGGTGATCTTGAATAACTTCTTCAAGTATTCCCCATACTTCTGGGCTTAATCTTTCTACCATTCTCTTTGCACTTTTTATATTATGTGCAATATGTCTTCCTACTAATTCTCTCATTACAAATGGTTTAAATAATTCAACTGCCATTTCTTTTGGAAGTCCACATTGATATATTTTTAGTTCTGGTCCTACTACTATTACTGAACGACCTGAATAGTCAACTCTTTTTCCTAAAAGATTTTGACGGAATCTACCTTGTTTTCCTTTTAATAAATCTGAAAGTGATTTTAATGGTCTATTTCCAGCACCTGTAACAGGTCTTCCTCTTCTACTATTATCTATTAATGCATCTACTGATTCTTGTAACATTCTTTTTTCATTTCTTACAATGATTTCAGGTGCTCCAAGTTCAAGTAGTCTTTTTAATCTGTTATTTCTGTTTATAACTCTTCTATATAAGTCATTTAAGTCTGATGTAGCGAATCTACCACCATCTAATTGTACCATTGGTCTTAAATCTGGTGGAATTACTGGAATTACATTCATTACCATCCATTCTGGTCTATTTCCTGATAGTTTAAATGCTTCTACTGTATCTAATCTTTTTATTAATTTAGCTTTTCTTTGCTCACTAGCTGTTTCTAGTTCCTTTTTTATTTGATTTGTTAATTTGTCTAAATCAATTTCTGCTAGTAATTCTCTAATTGCTTCTGCTCCCATTTGTGCCTTAAATGATTTCTTACCATATTTTTCTTCTGCTTCATGGTACTCTTTTTCATTTAAAACTTGGCATTTTTCTAGTCCAGATGTCCCTTTATCTACAACTATATATGATGCAAAATATATTATTTTTTCAAGATTACGAGGTGATATATCTAGCATTAATGCTATTCTACTTGGTATTCCTTTAAAATACCATATATGTGCTACTGGAGCTGCAAGTTCAATATGTCCCATTCTTTCTCTTCTTACTTTAGACTTAGTAACTTCAACACCACATCTATCACAAACTATTCCTTTATATCTTACCCTTTTATATTTACCACAATGACATTCCCAGTCTTTTGTTGGTCCAAATATTTTTTCACAGAATAGTCCTTCTTTTTCTGGTTTTAATGTTCTATAATTTATTGTTTCTGGTTTTTTTACTTCACCTTTTGACCATTCTCTTATTTTTTCATCTGATGCTATCCCTATTTTTAATTTGTTGAATATCTCTAATTCATCCATCTTTATTAGATGTCCCCCTTCTTTAATTTTTTGGGTAATTTCAAAACAGTCTAAGAGGCTATCCCCTGTTCCTGCAAACTTTTCCGTCGCCTCTTGAACTTTTTAAAATTTATTCAATTATATCATCATCATTATCTAAATTATCATTTGCTAAATCACTATCATAGATACTCTCATCATCTTCTAATTCATCATCATCAAATAATTCATCACTATCTTCATCTTCTTCAGAATATCCATCTTCTATATCTTCATGTATTAGAACATCATCTTCTGTTAATGTTTTTCCATCCTCTGTTTCAGAGAAATCAATTCCATCTTCTATGTGTTCTTTTAATTCTAATTCTTCATTATTTTCTGAATATAGTTTTATATCTAATCCTAGTGCTTGCAATTCTTTTACTAATACTTTAAAACTTTCTGGTACTCCTGGTTCAGGAATATTTTCACCTTTAACTATTGCTTCATATGCTTTTACACGACCTACAGTATCATCTGATTTTACTGTTAAAATTTCTTGCAAAGTATATGCTGCTCCATATGCTTCTAGTGCCCATACTTCCATCTCTCCAAATCTTTGTCCACCAAATTGTGCTTTTCCTCCAAGTGGTTGTTGTGTTACTAATGAATATGGTCCTGTTGAACGAGCATGTATTTTATCATCTACTAGGTGATGTAGTTTTAACATATACATTACACCAACTGTTATTGGTTTATCAAAAGGTTCTCCTGTTCTTCCATCATATAGAATTGTTTTTCCATCTTCTGACATACCTGCTTCTTTTAATAATTCTTCTATATCTTGCTCTGATGCACCATCAAATACTGGTGTTGATATTTTCCATCCTAAAGCTCTTGCTGCTCCACCTAAATGTACTTCTAGTACCTGACCTAAATTCATACGAGATGGTACACCTAATGGGTTTAATAAAATATCTATTGGTGTTCCATCAGGTAAGAATGGCATATCTTCTGTTGGTAATATTCTTGAAATTACACCTTTATTACCATGACGACCAGCCATTTTATCTCCTACTGATATTTTTCTCTTTGTTGCTATATAACATCTTATTACCTGATTTACTCCTGGTCCTAATTCTTCTGAATTATCTCTAGTAAATATTTTTACATCTACTATTGTTCCAGATTCTCCATGTGGTACACGAAGTGAAGTATCTCTTACTTCTCTTGCCTTTTCTCCAAATATTGCACGAAGTAATCTCTCTTCTGCTGTTAATTCTGTTTCTCCTTTTGGAGTAACTTTTCCTACTAATATGTCTCCTGGTCTTACTTCTGCTCCTATTCTTATGATTCCATTTTCATCTAAGTCTTTTAAAGAGTCATCTCCAACATTTGGTATATCTCTTGTGATTTCTTCTGCTCCTAATTTTGTATCACGACATTCACAATCATATTCTTCTATATGTATTGATGTAAATACATCTTCTTGTACTAATCTTTCATTTAAAAGTATCGCATCCTCATAGTTGTAACCTTCCCATGTTGAAAATGCAATTAATACATTTTTACCTAATGCCATTTCACCATCTTTAGTTGATGGTCCATCAGCGATGGCATCTCCTTTTTTAACTTTCTCGCCTTTTACAACAATAGGTTTTTGATTTATACATGTTCCACCATTTGTTCTTTTAAATTTACGAAGTTTATGTACAACTGTTTTTCCACTCTTATATTTCATTGTGATACTATCACCAGTTACTTTTTCTACAACTCCATCTTCTTCAGCTAATACTAATATTCCAGAATCTTTGGCAGTTCTGTATTCTATACCTGTTCCTACTATTGGTGCTTCTGTAATCATTAATGGTACTGCTTGACGTTGCATGTTTGCACCCATTAATGCTCTTTTAGCATCATCATGCTCTAAGAATGGTATCATTGCTGCTGCTATTGATACTAATTGCTTTGGTGATACATCTATATATTGTACTAATTCTTTGTCTACTTCTATTATTTCATTTTTAAATCTAACTCTTATACGATCATTTATAAATTCACCATTTTTGTTCATTGGCTCTGATGCTTGTGCTATTATATAATTATCTTCTACATCTGCACTCATATATTCAACTATGTCTGTTACTCTATGTGTTTTTGGATCTACTTTTCTGTATGGTGTTTCTATAAATCCATATTCATTTATGTTTGCAAATGATGATAAAGCTGAAATTAATCCTATATTTGGTCCTTCTGGTGATTCTATTGGACATAGTCTACCATAATGTGTATAGTGAATATCACGAACTTCGAATCCAGCTCTCTCTCTTGATAATCCTCCTGGTCCTAATGCAGAAATTCTTCTTTTATGTGTTAATTCTGAAAGTGGGTTAGTTTGATCCATAAATTGTGATAATTGTGAACTTCCAAAGAATTCTCTTATTGATGATGTTATTGGTTTTGTGTTTATTAAAGTTTGTGGTGTTATAACATCTAAGTCTTGTATTGTCATTCTTTCACGTACTACTCTTTCAAGTCTTGTTAACCCAATTCTAAATTGATTTTGTAATAATTCTCCTACACATCTTATTCTACGATTTGCCAAGTGGTCTATATCATCTGCTTTACCTAAACCATGTGACATATTTAACAAATAATTTACAGATGCAATCATATCCTCTGTTGTTATATGTTTTGGTACTAATTCATCATATCTTTCTTTTAAAGCCTTTACTAATTTATCTTTGCTTGTGTTATCCATGATATTTTTTAGTACTTCATAGTTTACATTTTCTTTGAAATGTAATTTACTTAAATCCACATCTGGTAATACTTTGTGGATATTTACTGTTCCATTTCCTATTATTCTTACTTTTTTATCAAATAGTTTTATATCTACAATATTTATTCCTGAATTTTGTATTTGTTCTGCAACTTCTGGTGTAATTACTTCTCCAGCAGTTACAAATACTTCTCCTGTTTCTTTGTCCATTATGTCTTCAAATGCCACTTGATTTTTTATTCTATTTGCTATGCTTAATTTTTGATTAAATTTGAATCTTCCTACTTTGGCTAAATCATATCTTCTATTGTCAAAGAATAATCCATTAAATAAACTTCTTGCAGCTTCAACTGTTGGTAATTCTCCTGGTCTTAATTTTTTATAAATTTCTATTAAAGCCTCTTCTGAAGTTTTTATTGGATCTTTTTGTATTGTTGTTTCTAATAGATTTTCTTCTCCAAATAATGCTCTTATTTCATCATCTGTTACTATACCAATTGCTCTTAATAATGTTGTTACAGGTATTTTTCTTGTTCTATCAACACGAACCCAATACATGTCATTTCCATCTGTTTCATATTCTATCCATGCACCTCTTAATGGCATTACTGTTGATGTATATGTTTTCTTTCCTGTTTTGGTATCAAATATTTCATCATAATAGCATCCTGGTGAACGAACTAATTGGCTTACAACTACTCTTTCTGCTCCATTTATTATAAATGTTCCACTATCTGTCATAAGTGGAAAATCTCCTAGATAGATTTCTTGTTCTTTTATTTCTCCTGATTCACGATTTATTAATCTTACTTTTACATGTAATCTTGTTGAATATGTTGCATCTCTTTCTTTTGCCTCTTCTAGTGTATATTTTGTTTTATCCTCCATGTAATAATCGAAAAATTCTAGAACTAAATTTCCTGTGTAGTCTACTATTGGTGAAATATCTCTTAATACTTCTCCTAGTCCTTCTTCTACAAACCAGTCATATGAATCTTTTTGTACTTTGATTAGGTTTGGCATTTCGATATAATCTCCAACCTTTGAGAAATCTTTACGAGATGTTTTCTCGTATTTAACCTCTTTGATTTTCAAATAAATCACTCCTTAAATAATATTAAGCAGATTTTTTGATTTTCTTTTAGAAAAGCTCCCTCTTTAAATATATCTCTACATGGTTTCAAGCATTGCCTGCTCTTCAATTTTCTCTGCCTTGCTTTGATATACCCAATTCCTTCTTTCCTAAATTTTTGAACTTTTGAACTAATTTTTTGAATCTCGTCTTGCCTTTTTCCGTAAGGTCATACGCATATTATCATATCATATTTTGGTAATGTTTGTCAACTGTTTACGTTATATTTTTTATGTTTTTTATATCTATTATATAAAAAAACGGAATTAATATTTTTTAAGCAATAAATTGCTAAGAAAATATTAATTCCACATAATTATCTTTTATCAAGTCTATCATCTTCGATGATGAGTTAATCATATAATTCTATTTTGGCTCCGCTAGAAATATATTCATCTAGAAGTCCATTTTTTACATTTGCTCCTGCAAAACTTTTTATGCTTTTTGGGACTTTAAAAATAATATTTCCAGTATCATAGGAATCCATATAAGGAAAACTAATATACTCAACTGATTTTGGAAGCACTATTTCAGTCGTTTTTTCTGGTAATTTACCATATCTAAATGTATCAAACATGTATTTTACTGTGTCTGGTATAGTTATGGGTTCAAAATTTAATTCCGAACTAATATAAGTCGCAATCATAGAAGTTATAGGTTCACCGTTGATAGAAGTTTTACATGGTTCACTAAGAACAGTTTGTTCCTCAAATATTTTTTTTAAGTTTAAGCATGCGTTCCATCCACCCAAATTAAATCGATAAATAATGCATCTTTCTATCATTATTTCTTCTGCATCACTTTCATCAATCGCATCTATTATATATTTAATTCCATCATCTAAAAATGGTAAACAGTTATATGTATATATATAATCTCCATCATATATAACACATTCATCAATATTTGTTATTCCTTCATAGGTTATTGTTTCTACATTATTCTCATTATTAGTTATTTTTATTTGTATATCTCCATTTTGTGTAGTAACATATCTAAATTTTGCTTTATATAAATCTTTACCTGTTATTTCTTCCACTTTTCCATCAGGCAATTCAATTTTATATGTTTTATTTTTTTCTTCATCTGGTATAGTTAATTTTGTCCTATCACCATATAAATTATTATATGTTGCTAGTAAATTTTCATAATTGATATCTAATATATATGCTGGGAAAAAACCCATTGGGAACAATTCATTATAACTCATCCCCATATTATTTAAGCCAGTAAAACTTTTATTTGGTATTTGAATATTTTCTTTTTTTTGTTGTAATTGTTCCACCAATTCTTTTCCTACTTCTTTATATGCATCATACTCATCTATACCTAATATACTCAAAAATTCTGCAAAAAATGGTCCTACTCCTGTTTTTTTCTTTTCTTTCTTCTATATATTTATATTCTGGCGTTTCTGTTATTTCTGTTGGCAAATTTTCCGAAAAGAAATGATATGTCCAAAAATCAGATAAATCAGAAAAACTATATATTGGCAAAGAATAAGCTATTAAAAATCTTGTTAAGTAACATTTTTCTAAAACAAATTGTTCAAATGATGGTGCATAATATTTTGATTCGACATATACATTTACTTTTCTTGTTTTGGTATCTATATCTTTATATATTGTCCACATTCCATCTTCTGTTGTTACTGCATCATATTGTGCTCCATCATGTGTTTTATCTATTCCATTGTTCTCAAATTTGGCATTTCTATCTTGGTTACTGTCTACTCCATTTACCATGTCTCCAATGTATTGGTTTAAATTATCTAATTTTTCTCTCTCATCTTGTTCTGCTTGTTCTGTTTCTTGTTTTGCTCTTTGTGATTGTCTTATTATTCCATTATCTCCTGCTAGCATTGATATACTTACTCCTGCTAATATTAACAATACTATAATTGTTACTACTAGTGCTATTAATGTTATTCCTCTTTCTTTTCTTATTTGTTTTTTCAATTTGTTTTTTCTCCCTTTCTTTTGTTTTCTTTATTATATTTCTTTGTAAAGTATTTACAAATACCTTTATTCTTTAATTTTTATACTTAAAGATTATTTAAAATCTCTTAAGCATTCTTTTTACTATATTTCCACAATTATATATTTCTCTATTTATTCATTAAAAATTTTTCTAAATATCTTGACTTTATTGATATTTACTGATATAGTAAATTTACAAAAATTCTTTAAGTATAAAAATTAATGATTTATATAAAAAAGATTAGGGATATTAGTTCCTAATCTTTTTATATCTTACAATATTTTTCATTCTATTTCCTTGACTTTTTTATATCTTATAGTAAAATAATAAGAGTTAATTTTAAGGAGGAATTTATGGCAAGTTTACCATTGGTTTTAAAATATATATTAACAGGTTTTGTAGGAATGTTACCTATTATAGAACTAAGAGGAGCTATTCCTGTAGGAGTTTTTACTTTTCATTTGAGCTATTTGGAGGCTTTTATATGTAGTTTTATAGGAAATATTATCCCTGTTTATTTTATAGTAAAATATATTAGACCTTTATTTGATTTTTTTGGAAGATGGAAGATTTTCAAAGTTATTATTGATTGGGCTACTGAAAAGGCTACTAAGCATATTGAAGAAAATACGAAACTACAAAATGCAGTTTCCGTCGGCTTGTTTTTATTTGTTGCAATACCTTTACCTGGTACTGGTGCTTGGGTTGGATCTCTTATTGCAAACTTTTTAAATTTACCACCTAAAAAAGCTATTCCACCAATTATAGTCGGTGTTCTTTCTGCTGGAATTATTGTTCTTACTCTTACTGCTGTTGCTAATGGTGGGATTCAATATTTATTACAAAGAGTATAAAAAAACTTTAAGTTTTAACTTAAAGTTTTTTTATAACTTATTAATAATAATTTTATTTCAAAATATTTTCTACTTTAGTAACAATATTCTCAACATTTAATCCATATTTTTCTTTAACTTCTGTAGCAGTACCTGACTCTGTAAATACATCTTCAACTCCTACATAGGCAATTGGAGCATGTTTACTCTTTTGTGCCAATATTTCAGCTATTGCTCCTCCTAGCCCTCCAATAACAGAATGATTTTCTACTGTTACTATACATTTTACTGTTTCTGCTAAATTATTTATTAATTCTTTTTCTATTGGCTTTACTGAAAATATATTTATAAGTTTTCCTTTATATCCTCTTTCTTTTAATGCTTCAAACCCTTTATATGCAATATCTGCTGAAGTTCCTTCATATATTAAAGCAAAGTCATTTCCTGAATCTTCAACAATTGTAGATTTTCCTACTTGAGCATTTTGCTCAAATTCAACATTTGGCACATTATCTCTTGCTACTCTAATATATACTGGTCCATCATATTCTATTGCTAATTTTATTGCTTCTTTCATTTCTTTTAAATTAGATGGCACTAAAATTTTAACATTTGGTATTGAACGAACTAATGCAATATCTTCATTTGCGTGATGTGATGCCCCATCTTTTCCATTATCCATTCCTGCATATGTTCCTATCATTTTTACATTAAGATTTGCATATGCTGATTGTCTTAATTGTGTCCATGCTGTTCCTGCAACAAATATTGCAAAATTAACATAGAATGGAATTTGACCTTCTGAAGCAAGTCCTGCCGCAATTGACATTGCACTTGCTTCTGCTATGCCTGTTTCCACAAACCTATTTGGATATTGTTTTTCAAATTGAAGTGTTGTAGTAGATTTTGCTAAATCACTATCTATTACATAAATTCGATCATCTTGTTTTGCAAATTCACATAAAAGTTCACCTATATAGCTTCTTAAGCAAATTTTTTCTTCACTCATCTATTAAACACCTCTACTTTCTTTAAATCTTCCATTGCTATTTTATATTCTTCATCACTTATTTCACCATTATGCCATTTTGGATTATTTTCCATAAAAGATACACCTTTTCCTTTTACTGTATTACATATTATTGCTATTGGTTGTTCTTTTATTGTATATGCTTCATTTAATGCACCTACTATTTGTTGCATATCATTACCATCTATTTCTATAGTATAGAAATTAAATGCTTCTATTTTATTTTTTAAAGGTTCTAAATTCATTGATTCATTAACATCTCCATATGAAGATAATTTGTTATAATCAATTACCAATATTAAATTATTTAATTTATAATGAGCTGCTTGTAATAAAGATTCCCATATTTGTCCTTCTTGCATTTCTCCATCTCCTACAATTGCATAAACATGGTGATTATCTCCTATATTTCTCTTTGCTATTGCCATTCCAACTGCCATTGATAAGCCTTGCCCTAATAGTCCAGTTGTAGCATCTACTTCTGGAATTGTTCTTGTATAAGGATGCCCTTGAAGTCTTGAATTTATCTTTCTTAGGCTATTCATTTCATCATCTTTTATTATTCCTTTTGAATTAAGAACAGCATATAATGCTGGAACCGTATGTCCTTTTGATAATACTACTTTACTTCTTAATTTTGAATTAAAATCTACATCTATTTCATATATTGCAGTTAAAATATCTATAATTGATAATGCCCCTCCTACATGTCCTGATTTTGCTGAATATATCATATTAATGATTCTTTTTCTGTTTTCATTTGCAAGTTTTTTTAATTCTTCTACACTAATCATTTAATATCATCCTCCTCTATGTTTCATTTATATCTAATAATGAATATATATTATTACTGTTATTTAGTTCTTTTATATTCATTATTACACCTTCTCCTACAACATTGCCTCCCAATTCTTCTATTGCTTGTCTAATAGATTTCATTGTATTACCTGTTCCACATATATCATCAATTATGTAAAAATTTTTATTTTTATATTCTTCATTTACTAGTTTAGGTAATTCCAATTTATCTTTTCCATATTCTTTCTCATATTCAAACTGTTTCTCTACTGTAATTGGTGGCAATTTTCCGACTTTTCTTACAGGAATAAATCCTAATTTTAATTTATTTGCTACAGCAGATCCTATGATTAAACCTCTTGCCTCTGGCCCTACTATATAATCTGCTTTTTTATTTTCTATTTCTTTTACAAACTTCTCTATGATTTCACCAAATACTTCTTTTTGTATTATTAATGGCATTATATCAATAAATTCTATTCCTTCTTTAGGAAAATTCTTTTGGGTTCTAATATTTAGTTCATTTTTTAGTTCATTTCTTAATATTCTCATTTATCTTCTCCTTTTTTTCATATTATATAATACTTTTTTTATAAAAACTAGTATATATTAAAAAATAAACATACTAACGTATGCTTATTTTTTTATTATTATCTATATTTATTTGTAAATCTTCTATTTTATTTTCTTTTGCGTATTTTATTAAAAGATGTGCTTCATATGTTACTATCCCTCTTCCAGTATTCCAACCATCTTCTGATAAAAACCAATTTTCTGAGTCTGTAAAACCATCTTTAGCACATACTAAAGTTATTCCAATATTAGGATATTTTTTCTTTAATACTGCATAACACCTTTTTAAGTGATATTCACTTGTTATTATTGTTATATTATCAATCTGTTTTATTTCATTACCTATTATTTTTAATGCGTTTTCAACATTTTCAAATGTATTTTTAGATGTATTATCAATTAAAATGTCCTTTTCATTAACACCTAATTCTAAAGCTAGTTTTTTCATTTTTTCCGCTTCCGGTATTTTTGAGTGTTCTTGATTACTTACTCCTTTAGTTCCTCCTAGAAAAATCAATTTTTCTATTCTATGTTCTTTATATATTTCAACTGCCTTTTTTACTCTTTCATTTATCAATAAACTATTTCCAAATACTAAAGCATATTTACTTGGTATTTTATTATCTTCAATGTTTGTATATACAATATTTGATACATCTTCATCACTTAAATTATTATCATCTATTTCAGAAAGTTTCATCTTTACTCCTTTTATTTTTTTATACTATTTTTTAGTCTTAAGGCATTTAATATAACTGTAAAGCTACTTAACACCATTGCAGCACTTGCAAACATTGGACTTATAGCAATTCCAATAGGTCGTAATACTCCTGCTGCTATTGGTATCATTAATATATTATAAAAAAATGCCCAGAATAAATTTTGTTTAATATTTTTGATTGTTTTTTTACTTATATTAATTAAATTTATTATACTTGTTAAATCATTTCTAGTAAGTATGACATCAGATGAATCTATTGCAATATCTGTTCCTGAATTTACACTAACTCCTATATCACTTACAGTTAATGCTGGACTATCATTTATTCCATCTCCACACATCATTACAAATTTGTTTTCTTCTTTTAAACTTTTTATCATATTAGCCTTTTCGGTTGGCATTACATTACTAATTACTTTTGTTATTCCTATATCTTTTGCAATTTTTTCTGCAGTTTGCTTATTATCACCTGTTAACATTATTGTTTTAATTTTATTCTCATTTAAAATTGAAATAACATCTTTGGCATTTTCTCGTACTATATCATTTATCCCAATTAATGCGATTATTTCTTTATTTTTTACAACATATACAATACTATTACCTGCTTCTGATAAAGATTTTTCATCTTCTAAATGATTATTTTCTATTCCATATTGAGTTAACATTTTTGAATTTCCAAGTAATATATCATCATTATTTACATTTGCTTTTATTCCTAATCCAGATATATTCTCAAAATTTGTTACTTCTAATGTGCTTAATTTGTTTTCTTCTAAATAATCAGTAAATGCTTTTCCTATAGGGTGAGTAGATTTTGATTCTACACTTCCTACTAATTGTAAAAGATTTTCAGTATTATTATAATCTATAATTTTAGATATTTTTAATTTTCCATAAGTTAATGTTCCTGTTTTATCAAATACTATGGTATCTACTTTTTGGGCATTTTCTAATATTTCACTTTTCTTTACTAAAATTCCATTACTAGCACATAAACCTTCTGCAATAACTATTGCAAGTGGTGTTGCAAGTCCAAGACTACATGGACATGCTACTACTAGTACTGTTACAAATGTTGTAATTGCTGTCTGCATGCCTTGACCTAAAATTAAATATATAAAAAATGTGATTATTGCAATTACTATAACTACTGGTACAAATATTCCTGATACTTTATCTGCAATTTTAGCTATTGGTGCTTTTGTATTACTTGCTTCTACTACTAATCTAACAATTTCTGATATTGTTGATTCCTTTCCTATTCTTTCTGCTTTATATTCTAAATATCCATCATAATTTATACTTCCAGCTATAACTTTATTACCTATCTCTTTTGCTACAGGTTTACTTTCACCAGTTATAAAAGATTCATCTAAATGTGCCTTTCCTAATATTATCTCTCCATCAACTGCAATTTTTTCTCCTGGTCTTGAAATAACAGTATCACCTTTGCTTATTTCATCTAGAGTTACTTGTTTTTCTTCGCCATTAATTCTAATAGTTGCTGAATTTGGTGTTATTTTTACTAATTTTTGAATTGCTTCTCTTGTCTTATCTTTACTTATTCCATCAATATATCTTCCTAATTTTATAAAATATATTACTATTGCTGATGATTCAAAATATAAATTCATTACTTCATGATGATTTCCTAAAAACACCATATACATATTATAAATGCTATATAATAAACTAGATATAACTCCTATTCCTACTAATGTATCCATATTGGGAGTTCTATGAATTAGATTTTTATATCCATTTTTTAAAATGTCAAATCCATACCATAAAAATGCTATTGTTAATACTAGCAAAGTTAGCATATAATTTGTACTGTTTGTATGTGGATCTAAAAATTTAATTACTGGTAAGTTTATCATATGCCCCATTGAAATATACATTAGTAAAATTGCAAGAATTGTAAATATTATAAATTTAACTGTTTCTATTTTATTTTTACTTTCTGTTTTTATTTCTTTGAATTCTCCTAGACTTTTAAATCCAGCTTTTTTTACAAATTCTTCTAAATCTGATATATTTAATTTTTTTTCATCATATTCTATACTTGCATTTGCTAAAACTAGATTTACATTTGCTTCTTTTACTCCATCTTGTTTATTTAAGTACTTTTCTAGCCCATTAGAACATGCTGAACATGTCATTCCATCAATAGACAAAATTATTTTTTTCATGCTAAATTGCTCCTTTATTCTTTTACTTCATACCCAATGTCTTCTAATTTTTCTTTTATAACAACTTTATCTACATCTTTATTTAGTGTAACTATAACTGTTCCATTTACATGGTTTGCAACTACATTTTCTACTCCATCTATTGTTTTTAATGCGTTTTGAACTCTATTTTCACATCCATTACACATCATTCCTTCTACATTAAATGTTAATTCTTTCATTCTATTCACCTCCCTTCAATATATCTTTAATAACTTCTCCTGCTATAATTAAACCTGCTACTGATGGTACAAATGATATACTTCCTGGCACTTGTTTTTTATTTGTGTCTGTTAAACATTCCGCTTCTAATTTTTCATCTGGTTTAATTGGTTCTTCTTTTGAATACAGAACTTTTAATTTGTTTATTCCTCTTTCTTTAAGTTCTTTTCTCATTACTTTTGCAAGTGGACATATACTTGTTTTTGATATGTCTGTTATTTCAAACTTTGTAGGATCTAATTTGTTTCCAGTTCCCATACATGATATTATTGGTATATTTAATTTTTTAGCTCTTATTACTAATTCTATTTTTGCTGTAATAGTATCAACACTATCTACTACATAATCAACTGTATTATTTAAGATTTCTTTACTTTCTGGCATAAAAAATTCTTTAGATATTTCTACTTTTGCATTTGGATTAATTTCTAGTATTCTTTCTTTTTCTACTTCTACTTTATATTTATCAATTGTTTTGGTTGTTGCAATTATTTGCCTATTTATGTTTGTTAGACTAATTTTATCATTATCTACTAATATAAAATTTTCTATTCCTGCTCTTGCTAGTCCTTCTACTACATAAGAGCCTACTCCTCCTATTCCAAATATTGCTACTTTTGATTTATGTAACTTTTCTATTCCTGCTTTTCCTATTAATAATTCTGTTCTTGAAAATTGATTTAACATTTTATCTCCTTTATTGCAATTTTTTTATTAATTGCATTACTTCTTCTAATATTTCCAAATTTCCATTTTGTATATCATGTGTTACACATGTTTTCATGTGATTTTCTAATATACTATTTCCTAAAGTCTGCAAAGATTTATTTACTGCTGAAATTTGAATTAAAACATCCCCACAATATCTATCATCTGTAATCATTTGATTTATTCCTCTTATTTGACCTTCTATAATATTTAGTCTTTTTGTTAGTTTCTTTTTTTCTTCTTCAGTTCTATGAGTGCTTCTTTTATTTGCCTTATCCGATTTTTTGCAATTTGTACAATTCATATTGCTCACCTCTTGTTTTGTATTATATACCCCATAGGGGTATGTTGTCAATATAAATTTTTATTTTAATAATTTTTTCTTTTTTGTTAAAACTATATATTATGAATAAATTTTATTTAATTAAACATCCTGATTTATTTCAGGGAGAAAAATATTTAAAAAGTGATAAAAATTATTTTGAAGGTTGGTATTTTAAAACTTCTAACTCTAATGAAACAATTTCATTTATTCCGGGCATTAATGTTGATGGTAATAAAAAAGCCTTTGTTCAAGTTATTACAAACGATTCTTCATATTTTATAGATTATGATATTAAAGATTTTGATTTTAAATTTGATCCTTTTTTTATTAGAATTGGAAAAAATACTTTTTCAAAAGATAAAGTCCATATAGATATTAATGAGAATATTAAAGGTGATATTGAATATTCAAATAGCCAAAATATTAATTCTAACATTATAAGTCCTAATATAATGGGTCCTTTTTCTTATGTTCCTTTTATGGAATGTAATCATGCTATTCTTTGTATGAAAAATGTAGCAAATGGTGTAATAAAAATAAATAATCACAACATAAATTTTAATAATGACAATGGATATATTGAAAAAGATTGGGGTTATTCTTTTCCTAAGTCTTATATTTGGTGTCAAGGTAATAGTTTTAAAAACTCAAATGCTAGTTTTATGCTTTCTATAGCAGATATTCCTTTTAAAGTATTTGATTTTAGAGGAATTATTTGCGTTCTTATTGTAGAAAATACAGAGTTTAGGTTTACTACTTATAATAATACCAAATTACTAAAATATGATATTTCAAAAGATTTCTTTGATATTATTTTACAAAAAGGTGAATATTCTTTAAATGTTAAATCACAAAATTATATTTCTCATAGATTATCTGCTCCTGTTAAAGGTAAAATGGAAAAGTATATTTTTGAAAGTGTTTCTTCTTTAATTTCTATTACCTTGAAAAAAAATAATGATGTGATTTTTTCTGATTCTAGTACTAATTGTGGTTTAGAAATTGTTCAAAAATAAATGTATAATAAATAACTAAAAAGTTAAATATAATTATAAGGAGTGATTATTATGATGTTAATACCAAGAAGAAAAAATGAATTTGATTTGCTAGATGAAATGTTTAGAGATCCTTTTTTTATTGGCGAGGAAAATAAAGTAATGAAAACAGATATTAGAGAAAAAGATAATAACTATATTATTGACATTGATTTACCTGGCTATCAAAAGGAAAATATTAAAATTCAAATTGAAGATGGATATTTAACAGTTCAAGCAACTGCAGATTCAAATAAAGAAGATACTGAAAATGGCAATTTCGTGCGTAGAGAAAGATATTGGGGTGAATGTTCACGAAGTTTTTATGTTGGAGAAGAAATTAAACAAGAAGATGTAAAGGCATCTTTTAAAAATGGAATATTGCAATTAGAAGTTCCAAAAAAACAAGAAGATAAAAAATTACCAGAAAAAACTTATATTCCAATCGAAGACTAAAATCTTAAAAATAGAGAATTATTTTTTGATAATTCTCTATTTCTTTATTCTATATTTATTTTTCAAAATGTTGATAATCTTTTTTGGAATTCCAATTTCCTCCCCATTTCCAACCATGTTTTACAAATATTTTGTATAACATATCTTCCTCATTTATTTGATGTTCTTTTTTTAAATTTCTATCCGCATAAATTTCTCCAGCTACTGGAAGTATATTACCATTTTCTACACATGGATTATATAATGGGTTTATATCTATTGCCATTCCTTTTGCATGTTTAGATAACTTGTTTGTTCCTGAAATTGGTCTATAACAAAAACATGATGTATTGTTATCTTGCATAGATAATTCATCTTCCCCATTATATTCATCTATTAATTTTATTTTTTCTATTGGATATTTTATTTCATATAATTCCTTAAATATTTCTAATACTTCTGTTGCAATATTAGTATTTACTATCATTTCACCTATATGGAACTTATTATCAAATCCATAATATGATATTGTTAAATATGAAAGTTTATCAATTTCTACTATATCTTTATATTCTTCTGGGATTGATTTACCTATCATATTTTTATATATATGATCAGGTATTTCTTGTGATGTAAAAATTGGTTTTTCAACTTGTATTTTAGTTTCTGGAGATAATGATATTATTTTAATACATATTATCATAAAAATAATTAATTTTTTCATATTATAATTTATTCTATTTTTTTATTAATATGTCGTTATTTATATATTGACTTAAATTTAATGGCATATATCTTGGACCTCTAACCGCATTTATTCCAAATTCTTTTAATTTACTAAATGATATTTCTCCTTTTTCATATCTTGTTATTAAATCTATTTTCATTATTTTTTGTATTTTTAAGTTTTCATCTTTATATTTGTATGGAATATTTACTTCTATTACTTTAAATTTATACATAATAGATGAATATGGTTGTGCAACATATAAATATACTACATCATTTACCTTTATATCTGTACTCTGCTTCCATGTTATTGTGTCTTCTTTTCTTAATGCTTTTTCAATATCAAAATATTTTGGATTAGCTGGTACTATCCATTCATTATTTTTTTTAGATATTGTATATGAATAACTTTTTTCAATTAGATTCATTATATTTTCATCAGATAAAGTATTGTCTAATATAATTGTAATCCAATATTTTTTATTCATATGATATGCAGGATAAAAACCTTCTTGATTTAATAAATTTTCTATTTCATTTGGTTCTAATTTTATATTTATTATTTCAATTTCTTCAGTGGAATTTTCTTCTATTTTACATTTATTAATATTCATTATTATTCCATACCATTTTTTACTGTCCTTATTTCTAAATATGGCACATCCTGGATCTTTTTCCCACACAAATTCTGGTTCATCTCCATATTTTTCTTTAATTAGTTTTTCTATTCTATTAGATTGTTCAAATATGAATGATTCTCTTGTTGTACATTTATTTCTAATGTCTTTTAATATGTTTTTAAATTCCTCTTTTACTTCTCCTACAAAAGAACCTGTACTGTCTTCTATACGAAAATTTGTATATTCATCTCCAAATGCTAAATCATATATTTTTCCACTTATATTATCTTTTTTATCTATTTCTATATCTACTTTAAATGTATTATTCATAATGTTTTTTGAATATTTGTATAGATTTTCTTCTTTTTTAAAACCATATTTGCATATCTTTTTGTAATCAATTTTTGTTCTTTTAAATATTTCTTCTTCAATTGTCATTTTTATTTTCTCCTATTTATTACTAATTCTATTACAATAAATTTATAGTGTTTATATATAATACACTATAGATAATGTTTAAAATATTTATTATTGTTAATAAACATATATAAACATACTTATTCTTTTTATGAAATTGACAAAACAAAAATACAAATATTACTAAAATTATTAAAATTATAAATTTGTTCATATGCTCTACTCCTAATTATATCATTCTAAAATAAATGCAGATTAAGCTACCTAGAATAAGACAAATTGTTGGTATTTTTCTTTTTATTTTGTTATCTTTGTTGTTTTTATAAAAAATAATATTTAATGGTATTAGTAATATGCAATATATGATTAATGAAAATATTGCTATTATATATGTTGCATATTCTTCCCCTGAATCTGGTTCTCTTAAACATCCTATAAAAAATTCTATTACTAATGGTAACCAAAAACCAATAACAAAATTATAAATAGATTCTTCTATTAATTTTATGTATTCTATCATTATAGCTCCTTTGTATGTATATAAATAATAGATTAATTTTTTTATTTATATCATAATTTTGCTATAAATTCAATTATTTTCCAAAATTACAAAAAAACAAAAAGGTTGTTACCCTATTAAATAACAACCTTTTATTTGGCATGTGATTAGCTTTCTATTGCATTTTTTATTGCATCAAAAACGGCAAAATAAAACCCTAGATTGCTCATATATCTAGCTTTCTAGGATTTATATTTCTGGCTCCTCTTGTTGGTGCTATCATTTCTTCGCTATTATGCTGATATCAATAACTATAAGTTTTCATTATTTAATTTTGGGTAATTTTTGGGTAATTAAAAGGTTTTGTTGAAATTTATAAAAGAGAGGTTATATTTAATCCATATTAATATAGATTTCTAAAAAAATTTATTACATTAGATACATAAGGAAAAAAATCATTTACTGTAACAAAGGCTCCCATAATCCATAATGCTGATATAACAACTTTCTTTATGAATCTACATATATTTTTAAATTTACTTTTCCTCTTTACTAACTGCCACTCGCTCCTATATAATCACCTCCTTTACTAAGGTGATTAATTAATATTATATAATTTTTCCTTTTTTTTAGCTCCTCTCTTTTATGTTTAACAAACCATTTTAATTATTTTTTATTATAACATATTATATCACATTTTTTACATTTTCCAAATTATGTATACATAAATTTTATATTTTTATTAAAGTACCCATCTTTAACTTATTTAATAACTGTGTGTTTTGTGTTGCAGTTCCTTTATAATTATTTATACCATTTTTTGAAGCTAATTTTGATCTATAACTATATGAACTATCAACTTTTATTTGATTTAATGCTTCAACTATTGAACTTCCTTTATAGTTTGCGTTTTTTAAGTATGTAACACTTGATGTGTTTCCTTTTAATAATGCTATCATTTTTAAATTTTGTTCTGCTGTTCCTGTATAATTTGATATTCCTAATTTGTTTGCCAATATTTTTCTATTTGAAAAAGAGCTATCATAGCCTACACTGTTTAAGGCATCTACAATTGATTGCCCATTATAATTTGTTAAATTTGGCAAATCATTTGTTGTACTTGCTTGTCCTAATTCTGCTTTTATCATATTTAAAAACCTATCCCAGCCAAGTTCAAGTGTTCTGTGTGGGCAATTTTTACTTGCAAAGTCTTGATGTTTTTTTACCTTATCTATTCCCCAGCCTTTTTCTTTTAGTTTCTGTGCTATAAATATTACTGCATTTTGCTCTGCTTTTGTAAATCTATCTCCACCAGATTTGGAATAGCATATCTCTATTGCTATACCTTTTCTGTTTCCATCTCCATTGCCATCTCCTGCGTGCCAAGCATTTCTGTTTTCTGGTATTCCTTGCACTATTTCTTTATCATCGGCTGCATAATGAAAACTTACCTTATTATTATTACTTTTCATATAGTTAATCTCATTTTCTGCTGATGCATCATTTGCTGTATTATGTACTACTATAAACTCTGCATTCATTTCATAAGGGCATTTTATTGAATATTTATCTTCATTTACTAAATTTTGTTTTATATTCATATCTATTTTTCCTCCTTATTGTCATTATTTAGTTTTTCTTTTAATTTTTTAGGTATATCAACACCTAATTTATCACAATTTTCTGCTAAACTTGATATTTCCATTAAGCATATATAACCTACAGTAAAATAAAGTATTAAGTCTGTTCCTAAAGCGAATTTAGCAAATATGCCTACTAAAACATAAACTAATTCTCCAAATTTTTTGGATAAGCCTTCTCTCATTTTAGCACTTTTAAAATCATTATTTCTCCAAGCGATAATCATTCCAGTTAAAACATCTAATATTATTAAGAATATTGGTGCAATTATTGCCCACCAAATATTTGTGAATTGAATACTTTGCATTAATTCATTCATTCCTCTTCACCACCTTCCATTTTAGAATTTTCTATTTCTTCTAATTCTTTTTTAGTGTTAGTTTCAATAGAAGGTTCTTCATGTACTGTCGCACTTGTTTGAATTGTTGATAATTTATTTAATAATGTTTCTAAATCTTTTGTGTAATTTACTTTTAAAATTGCTATACTATCGTTATGCATATTTGTTACATTTTTATATGTAGCCCAATTTTCTAACTCAGTAAGTATTTTTATTTGCTCTTCTGTTAAATCTAAATTTTCTGGTTCTGCCAATTTATAATAAATATCAAGATTATTTTCTTGTAAAAAGATATTAACTTTTTCAGTATCCCAAATATTTTCTTCAGAAGAATTATCTAACTTTATTGCAACATGACCTTCTGAGTCAATTGCAATACCTTCGTAGGATCTTTGCATAATATCAGCTACTGATACATTTTTTAGTTTATTACATATAACTTGTCCTTTGTCTCCCCAACCAGGAACTGGTTTAGCATCATCGATTGCATTATATAAATCTCCTTCTTTTTTTCTAAGTGTAAAATATCCCGTTGGAAAAATATAATTTGCACAATAATTAACCCCATCAGCAATAATGTGTTTCCATGTATGCACTTCTATTTTGTTTTCTAAATCAAAATAGTCTCCTTCTAACATTTCTTTTTGAATTGGAAGTATTTTTGTTTCTGACTGATGTGGTTCATAGTCTGTTGCTACTGAACCTTCTTCTAATTGTATGCGACATTTTCCTTCAAAAGTTTTTAATTCAATACCAATCTTTTGATCTTTATCTAAAGTAAACGAAAATTTTTCATTATTTTTATTTGCTAAATTTACACTTCCTAGTTTTTCTGATTTTTCGGTCAATACAAATGCTGCACTTCCTGAATTTACTGTTTGTTTTAAAAATATAAATGAAATCGTATAAGTTCCAGTTTTAAGATTTAATTTCCAATTTGAACTTTCAAAACTCCAGTTTCTTCCATCATCGTTTGGTGTAGTATCATATACATATCCTGCATCATCTACTGCAATCCCTGTTTGTTTTGCACTTGTTTCAATATTTCTATAATTTAAAAGATTTTTATTAACTTTTGTTATTGCAACACTGCCTTGACCATAAGGAGAACATGCTGTTGCAACTGCTCCTTCTTCTAATTTTAAATCCTCAAATATATTCTCTTTATTATTTGGATTATTTTTTAACATTCTATATCCTTGTTCAAATTTTTCTTGTCCAGTAAAGTTTGCTTTTGTTTTAAATGTAAGTGAAAATTTTCCATCTGCAGAAACAGCAAATCTATATGAGCCATCAACAATTGTTACATCTTGCTGTTCAATATAGTATGTATTATTCGGTGTTGCTTTTCCAGACAACGTATAGGTAGCATCAGGTCTTATATCAGCATCTACATATAATGCAACAAGATAAGGGGTTGGTGCTTCTGAAATTTGTACTGATTTTATTATATTTACATTTTGCCCCACAGACTCAACAGGACTTTCATATTTTATACTAGGTTTATCTGGTACAAAAGGCTCATATGCTGGTATATTATCGGCTGTATAATCTCCTTCTAAAATCATAATATGTGTTGCATCTATAAATTCTTGAACATTATTATAAATAGTTTCTCCAGATGAACCATTTTCAGAAGCGTAGAAAGTAAAACTAATATTTTCTCCTGTTTCAAAAGTTCTGATCATAGGATCTCTACTTTTTGAAGTTAATACTGCTTTTGTTTCATTGTTTTCACTATCTATTAATGTTATAGCTGTATCATGAAAATCTAATAAAGAATAATATGTATATGTTGTATTCTTTTTTATTTGTATTTTATCTACATTTCTAATATATTTAGAATCATTAAATAATTGTAAATTATTAGTATCTAATAAATTTTTTCCTTGTTCACTTGTCTCCTGAAAGCTATTTCCTTTTACAGATACATTCGCTCCTAAATTGCTACTATCTTCGATATGGATAGTCTGTCCTTCGACTTCTCCAGTAGGTATTTGACTTTTTAATTTTTCTAATTCTGCATCTTGAGTTATATTTTTTTCTTCTATGCTTTCTAACTTTTTATTTTGCTCTGTTTGTAAGTTTTCTAGTTCATCAGCATTGTTATTAACTACATCTTTAATTTTTCGCCAATTTTCATTCAAATAATTTTCGACATCAAATTGGTCTGTATTTGTTGCTGGATTTTCATGAATATTAAATTTATCTATTTTTTTAATTGCCATTTTTAGACCTCCTTATAACCAAAGACTTCAGTTATAGCAATACTGTTTTCCGTTGAAGAAACTCCTGTAATTCCTGCTTCAGAAATTGACAAATATCCTGAACTTGATGTAGTAATTTTTGTTTTGTCTATTGCAATAACTTTGTATTGATATCTTGCAAGATTGTATAAAGTAATTGAGAACCCTATCCCTAGTGAGACTTTTTTTCCATCTGGATTAGTTACAATGACACTTGAAGAAATCCCACTATATTCGTAGTTAATTAATAATTTTTTATATTCTGCAGTGGATTTTAATAATATTGCATCTTCAATAGCTTTACTAGGATTTGAATATAATAACTCTCCCATGAAATCAGTTTGCATTTTATTCAAATTAGAATCATTTATTGGAGTTTTTCCATTTTCAAAATTAACCATCAGATTTTTCCTCCTTTTGTTTTTGAATTTCTACGGCTTTTTGATATTGTTTCTCTTCTAATATAATAATTTCTTCTAACAATTCCTTTATCACTGCTTTCAATACAAACGCAGGCAAATTGGAATTATTTATAATATCTACTATTTTCCCCCTAAATTTTCTTTCATTTACTATAAGTTCATCCATTCTATTCTACTCCTTTATTTTTATGCGTTGAGCTTTGTTAATCTTATCTGGAATACTAATTTTCCCTTTATTAGTTATACTTTTAGTTTTTTTTATTTGGTTTTCACTCATTTTTTAATCTCCTTTTTTAAGCAACTTCCCAGCCAGTTATTAGCCCGTTTTCAACAGTAAGCACAACATCAGAAACCCCATCAGAATCTTTAAGATATAAAGTTCCACTAACTCCATTCATTTTCCAATTCTTTATGAGACCATTTTCAACAGTTATTCCACCTAGTAAAGTTCCACTTGCAGTATTAGCGATATATGGTGTTTCGCTTTTTTTATCTAAATCGAATTCTAATATAGAGTATATATAATTGCCCTCTTTATATCCAATTGTTATATAATCTCCTTCTTCACAATAAAAACTTATTCCCTGTTCAGAAGTACTAATTATTTCAGTGCAACCTAATGTGCCAAGAAGTCTGCCATCAGACCAACAACCAAAAAATTTTAAACTTGTTTCATTTAGTTCTAATGCTAACTTATCCCCCAAATATGTACGAATAGTACCCGAAATATTAGCATTTGAGCATTTAATATTACCCTGTTCATCCAATTGAAAGTTATTACTTTCTATTACAACTCTATTACCTTTTAATAATATTTGTTCAGCAGATTGACTGATTATAGAACATACATCTTCTTCATTAGCTTTCCTTCTTACTTCCATCCTTATTTCTTCTGCAGTCTGTCTTATTGATGAACTCATTTCAACTCTTGTTGCAAATATGTCAGTATAATCGTTTTGTATTGCAAATTTTGCACTCATTCTTGCTGTGTAATTTTTTATTGCTATTGTATTTGTCCCGTTATTTACAAATATTGAATATTCTCCTAAATCCTCTATTTCCTCTTTTGATTTTACGGTTCCATCTTTATTGATTCTTCTTATTATTTGTGCTTTTCCATCTTTTAAAATATACTCATCTTGTATTGCTCCATTTTGTCTTAATACATCTGTTATACCTAATTCATATGTAGTTGCTTCATTATTTTTATTTGTTACTTCTATTCTACTATCGCCGTATGGAAACAAGCCATTGCTTGGATATAAAACATCACTTGGATATAAATGTTCAAATACTGTATTATTTCCAAATATGTGTAATTCTAGTATATTTCCTTCTACGCAATTTTCTAATTTTATTGTTTTATTTCCTTCAATTATATTTGTTACTTCTTGAATACTACTTACTGTATCCTTTATTTCATCTATCGTTTGTTCATGTTGTGTTAATTTTTGAGATGTTTCTGTTTGTTCTTCTATTATATCTTGTATTAATCCTGCGTTTTTTTTCGCTAGCCTTTCAACTTTTAGTGTCTTTTTCTCTTGTTCAGGAGTAACTTTATACTCTGTAGTTGCTGTTTCTGGTATATCAGCACTCATATTGGCTGTTTTAATGCCAGTTGATATTGTAATTTTCGCTTTTAAATATATAGAACTATAAGGATTGTTCTCTCTGTCTTTAACTGTTATTACATCACAAGGTTCTAACCACATAACACCTACATCAGAGGCTTCAAAAGCATAATATTCTAGTCCATCTATTTGCTGTAACATATCTTTTATTAATTCTTCTCTTTTAGAATCTACAAATTCGTTTTCATCAAACCTAATTTCACATCTACCGTTTTTATCTATACTTTCTTGATTAACCCATTCAATGTTATCTTCTACAGAACCTCTGCCTAAAACTAAAGCATTAACAGGTCCAAATTTTTCGCTTATAACTAAATTAGATAAATAACTTGTATCCAATGTTTCAACGCTCTCACCAATTCTGCAAAGAAATAATTTATTTTCTTTTATAAAAATTGTTGTTAAAGTTGCCTGTGCTATTTTTTCTAAAACATCTCTATATGTTAACTGTTGAACTGTAAAAAAGTCTTCATCAACAATTAGTTCTGAATTATAAAAATCTGTGGAGTATAATTCTACTCCACAGATTTCGCCCATTCGTGATACGAGTTTGTTCATTTTACAAGGATATGTTAATTGTAAATCTTCTCGCTTAAAAGGTTTCATGAAATTAAGCATTTTATCATATCCTGTAACAGTAATCTCTTCTTTATTTTTATCATCATTTATATCTTTTATATAATATTCTCCTAAATCTACATACTCAAAAGAATCATTTATTAATATTCCGTATTTAGGATTAACCACTTTTCCTTTTATCTCATTAGCGTTTTTTACAGTAATGTCTATCTGCTGCATTATAGTCTTAAATAATTCACCTTCGAAACTATATATAAGTTCTTTTGCAATTACTTCTTTTCTTGCTCTTAACACATTTATAGGTATAGAATTAAAAACATTTACAGGCATTACATGTATATCTTTTACTAACAATTCACCATCTACAATAGATAATTTTAGATCTTGTTGCTTTATTTTTTTAGTTAAAATCTTAAAATCTTTTGTTACATTTCTCATGATAATTGTGGCCTCCTATCTATTGCTGTTAAAATAACTTGAAACTCTTCCCACATTTCACCATTCGCTTGCGGTGTAGATTTAATTGCTTGGCCATTATAAAAATCTTCAGTATATAGTTCTCCTTGTCTAATACCATTCATGTCTTTTTCTAATGAGTATTGAACCCCTTCTAAAAATGGATGTTCTAGCAATTGTTTTATAAGGTTAAATTCTGCATTGGAAACAGGACCAAAATCTATTTGCAATGTTGTAAAATAACCAGTAAATGTACCACTATAATGTCCATCCATCGCATTTCTACCTGTTCCATCTCCCCAAAGGGGTTCTGGTCCTGGGGTAATTCCAACTATTCCTGGTACTTTTGTACCTTTTACTATTAATAAAGGTTCAGACATATTTCTAGCCTCCGTTCTTTGCAAAATTATTTTTCTTTCTAGCCCTTTCAAGTCTTGTTTCTAGCTCATATGCATCTATATACAAATTAAAGTCAAGTCCTAAATCTTGTATTAATTGAATTATGGTTTTTAATAAACTAATTATTTCTTGATTTATACTTGAATTTGTATCAGCTAATACTTTTTTGTATATATCTTCTAATTTGTCTTCTGGTGCAACAATTTCGCCATGCCTTTTATTATCTCCTATTATTGCTAATTGAGGTTGATTTGCTTTTACATAGGCACCATTTGCAAGTAGAGGGATTTGTGGCACCGAAATCTTTGGAAGCCATGTAAATGGTGAAACTCCCGCAATATTTAAATTTCTTATTCCGTTTAGAGCTGAATTAATAGCATTGAATGGTACTGCAACTACTTTATTAATTCCATTTATTATGCTGTTTACTATTCTCGTAAATGTACTTGTAATACCATCTTTAATGCCATTAAATATTTGTCCTCCAGAACTAAATACATTTTTAACTGCGGTCCATGCATTTGTAAATATGTTTTTGAAATAGTTTGCTACATTGCCGAAATATATTTTTTATACTATCCCAAGCTATAGATGCCTGATTTGTTAGCCCTTGCCACATAGGTGCAAAGAATTTTGCAATAGGTTGAATTATTGTATTATTAAACCATGTTGCGGCTGTATTCCAAGTATTTTTTATAAATTCCCAACATTTAGCACCTGCCTCTTTTACCGTATCCCAGTTTTTTACTAACACATAAATTCCTGCTACCAATGCTGCTATTGCTGCTATTACCAAAGTTATAGGAGATGTTAATACTGTCAAAGCCGCATTAAATAACCATGTGGCAGCAGTTGCTGCTGTTGTAGCAACATTATATGCTATAGTTGCTGCTGTACTAGCCACTTTAGCCGCTGTACTAGCAACCCAAGAGGCTGTCTGTTTAATGATAGATGCAGTTGCGCTTGCCATAGAAACTATAAAATCTTTTGCATACATTAAAGTAAGTGCAATTGTATCGGCTTTATCTGCTAACTTTGCACTAATACTAGTCCAAATGGCCTTTGTTATAGATGCGAGTGCGGATACTACTCCTCCACTTGTTTGGATAAAAGACATTAATTCTGTTATTTTCCATAGTCCAAAAAAAGCTCCAATTGAAATTACTATAGCATCAACTACTGTCTGATTTTTACTCATCCAATCCCCGATTTTAGTAAGAACACCTGCTATGCCATTTAATGTATCAACTATTACTCCCCCAGTCCATGAAAGAAGAGGTTTCAAAAGTCCATCCCAAATTGGTTTAAAAATATTACCAAATGTGGTTAAAATCGGATTTAAAATCTTTAATGCACCAGATAAAACATTTATAAAACTAGGCAACAAATCTTGAATTGTCCATCTTGAAAGTGGTACTAATATTTCATCATAACCCCATTTTAGAGCTGACCAAATCTTTTGAGTGATTGGTTCAATTGCAATTTTTAATTTGTTAAAAGAGTTTATCAAATTATCAAAATTAATATTATTAAAAAGACTTAATTTTTCTGCATTTTCGCTTACATTATCAAAATCTATATTTCCTGTAGATATACTGCCCGTTGAACTATTTGATTTGGTACCTGTAGACTCAGAATCATCGGTTTTTAATATCTGAGCTGTATCAAAAGCTGTAAGTCCTTTTAAATCTTTAGCTGCTTTTTTTGCACTACTTCCTATTCCTTCTACTGCATCTGATGCATCATCAGCACCAGATGAAACAGAACTTAATTCTCCAGAAATATTACCAATTCCATTCGAAGTATCTTGTTTAGAACCTGTTATTAATTCTGTAAAACTCTTAAAAGCATTTGCTAGTACCTGTAATTTTGCAAGTAAAGAATTTATTATTTTTAATACTGGGGTGAATAAATTAATAAATCCTTGACCTAACGTTGCTTTAAATTCGCTAAATCTTAGGCTTAATACTCTCGTTTGATTAGCCCACCCATCTTGAGTTCTTATGAAGTCTCCACTTGCTAATGACAATTGATCTATAACGAATTTATATCGTAAAGCTACTTTTTCTTGCTCAGACATTTTTGCAGTAGTCTTACCATATCCATTCGATAAAGCATATTGATCCAAGGCATTTTGTGTCATTACAACACCTAATTCTTTTAGTGTTTCGGTCTCTCCTGTAAAAACAGATTTTAATTTTGTATAGGCTTCATCACTAGACATATTATAAAATGATGCTACATCTCCTGCTAAGCCTGTTAAAGTTTTACTCATTTCAAAAGCATCTTTTTCAGCAAAACCAAATGCTTTAGACATAGCCCCAAAAGTACCCATGTATTTTTTAGTTACTGTTTGGCTTAATCCGAACTGTTCAATTGCATTTTCTGCAAACTGATTAACACTCTCGTTCATTGTTTTAAATGATACATCTACGACATTCTGTACTTCAGCTAAGTCAGAACCCAAATTAATACATTCTTTTCCAAAATCGAAAATCTTTTTTACTGAAAATGCAGTTAAAGCTACTTTACCTATCTTAGATAATGATGAAGATATCATATTGCTAGCATTACCTGCTGTTTTATTTATATTATTTAGTTGTTTATTAAATTTGTTGCTATTTAATAGTAATTCTAAATCTATAGAACCTACATTTTTAGACTTAGACATCATATACACCTGCCTTTCCTAAAAAAGCAGGTCTTGGCTAACTACTCACTATCTCTAGTCGTGTTGCTCACTCTGTCTTTTCTTGTATCTACATATACTGTTTTTTTACATCTAGGACATTTAATTTCTCCTACGCAGCAAATTGCTTTAAGCAATAACTGATTACAATTATTGCACCTAATATCTTTCATGTTTTTGTCCTCCTGCCAAACTTATTAAAGCATTTTTCATGTTTTCTAAATAAGATTTCATTTCTTCTTGGCTAACTTGATTTGCTTGTTCATTTCTCCACTTTCTTCTTATTTCTTTTTGTTCTGGTGTCATTTTCTTTATAATTTCCGAATCAGTTTCAGATCTTATCGCAACAACATTTCCAAGCGGCGTATCATGCATTAATCCTGAAATGTAAGAGCTTAATTCTCCCCATTTCATGCCTTTAATTTCTTTTCTAATCCTAAGTTGATATTGTTTTGCTAAAGAGCTTTCAATCAAATTCCAATCATCTAACAAATCATAATAGTTATCATTTGCCTGTGAATTTTCGAAATCGTTTCTCCATTTCCTCATAACTTACTTCATTAACTTGAGCCATAACGGCTATTACTACAATGCTAAGTTTTTTTACACTTAAATTTTTACTTTTAATTAGCTTTAATGCATCTTTTCCAATAAATAATTTTATAATTTCATAAAAGTCTTCTACTGTTGCACTTTTTTCGAATTTTTGTTGTGCAATAAGCATTGTTTCTGCTCCGCAATCTACATTGTATTCATGTTCACTATCTATTTTTATCTTTGAATCTTCTTCAATTTCTAACTTTTGACTAATATCAATTAATGCCATTTTTCTACCTCCAAAATAAAATAGAGGGCTTTTTTGCCCTCAAATTAAACCGCTTCTGCTTCAGTTATTTCTGGTTTTCCATCACTTTGTGCTTCAAATTCTAATGGGCCTACATTTACTGTTTCTCCAGCACCTATATTCGTTATGCTAAATACACAAGGCATAATAAATTTTGTTGTATCTGGGAAAGTCCATTGTAAAACACCATTTGAGTCAGTTCCATTTTTAAATGCTAAACCTGCAATAAAATCATTTCCTGCATCTCCAACATTTCTTTTTCCTGATACTGTTATTGTTACAGATTTTCCTGTCATTAAACGTCTTGTCCAACCTTCTTGATCATAAGGTTTCCATTCTTGCACTTCATTATCGATTGCCACACTGAAATTTTCCATATCAGCTATATTATTTAAGTTTTCTTTGTCTTTTCCTACCTGAAATTGATTTTCATAACAAGGATATACCCCTTTTTTTGCTGCCATGTTAATTCTCCTTTCTTTTGTAATAGAACTCTAGCTCTATTACTCTTTCATAAATTTTATTTTCATCAGTTCCAACATCTTGAGGTTCAGGAACAAGTAAAATTACAAATAATACTTTATAGTCTTCAATTTCTATATTTCTTATATTTAATAACTTATCAAATAAATTTTGTGCTGCTATTTCTGTATCATTTGCATCATTATTCCAATGAACCAACAGACTAACTTTTTTAGTTTCATAACTTTTATTTTGAATACCTCCAAGAGGTATCAAAAAAGGAGTGCCTTCTTTTAAGTTATACACCCCTATACTTTTTTCTTTTTTGCTTTCTAATTTTCCTATATAAAAGTGCTCGGCTCCTGTATCTAAAGTTTTTAGATAATCTCTAATATTTGCTAATGTTAACATTATATTCCTGCCTCCCTTTTATATATTTTTGAAAATGTTTCACTACAAAATTTCTTTTTCATACCCGAGATGTAATCTTCATACCATTCACCCCTGGCATTTCTATGTTCTTTTCTGTTAAAATTATATTCTGGATGAAAGTACATTCTTCTTGCATAAGCTGTAGATGATATCAAATCAGTTTTTCCTTTATTTACATCAGAATAATCTGAAAAAGTATTATCATTTAAATATCCACCCTGGTGTATAACTTTTCCATCCTTCATTATGTCCTCTCCAAACGGAATTACTTCATCTTCTTCTACTTCTGATAGCAATGCTTCTGTAGTTTCTTCTAAAGCTGTTGTTGCAGCTTTGGATAATTGATTTAAAACTGGAATATTAAGTTTCACTTTTGAATTTACAAATTTATTCATTCTAAATCCAATTGTGTATAATTTACAGTACCATCTGGGTTTCTAGCTTTTGTTCCTTTATAAATAAGCCTTTTTTCACCAAAAATAATTACATACCCTCCTGAAATTACTGCTAAATTTGGTGCAATATCTCCATTAAATAAGGCTTTTCCTGAAAGCTGAATAACTTGCTTTTCTGCTGTTAATATTTGTTTTGCACCATCCTGCCAATTACACTTCAAATCTTTTTCAAGTGCTATAGTAGGTCCGCCGTTTTCAGTTAACTCTTCACTGTATAAAACAACCTTTATATCAGTATTACAAATTATATTTGGTACTAACTCTGGCCACATTAAAACCTAAAACTCCTACAAGTTAATCCTGTTTGTTCCAGATGGCTGTATAGGTCGTTTGGAATTGCAACTCCTTTAATTATTTTAATATTCCAACTTTTATCAAAATTCATATTAACTCCATTTATTGAATATGAACTAAGAATACTATTTAGCAATGTTTTATTAGAAAATTTAAAATCGGCTAGTTTACACACAACTTCTTTTATAATATCTTGTTGAAATTTAGTTAGATTTTCAAAACCAATCGCAACAATCCTATTAAAAGTTAATGTATCAATATCCCTACTAGCTGATTTTAAATAATTTTCTATATCTTCATCTTTCAATATAGTATTTTTATTTAGACTTTTATAATATTCGCTATCTACATAAGGCATAATAACACCTCATTTCTATTTTGTAGCTTTTTTCAAATCTTCAGTTAATTTTGCATTTGCTTTTGTTAAATCTTCTACTTGTTTAGCTAATTCGCTATTTGTTTTTGTTAATTCTTCAATTTTTTCTTTTTCAGTATTATTTACTTCTAGTTCTTTTATTTTTTCAGTTAATTCTTTATTCTTGTCTTCTAATTTTTTGTATTTATCATAAGTAACTGTTTTTTTAGGTGAATAGTCTATAACTTTTCCTTTATCATCATAAATATCATATCCTTCTGCTAAATATGATTTTTTTTGAGTTTCTGTTATATCATAAACTTTATTATCTTTTTTTGCTTTCATTTTTAAAGTACCTCCTTATTCTCCTTCTTCTTCAGAATGAATTATACAACCTTTTGCTAATAATTCGTCTAAAGCAAATGTACCATTAAATCTTCTATTTTGATATAAATATTTATCAGCACATCTTGAATCATGTCCTGGTGTAAATGCATTAATGTAAGAATATTTAACTCTTGATATTTGGGCTTCTGGATCTATTAATATATAATCTATTTGTTTACCTGAAGCATCAGCTGCATAACCATCTGTGAAGTTATATGCTGTTTTAAATCTTTCTTTTGGAACAGTTATTATTTTTCCAATATCATCCATAGAGTGAATTCTTCTGTCCATTCCGTTTCCTTTTGATACATCAAGAACTCTTTGAACTCCTTCAGCATTTTTTAATAATTTTTTATAATCTACTGTACAATATAATATTGCTCTTGATAATGGAACTCCAGCATCTTCTAAAGCTGCGCAGTTATCATCAAAATCTGATAGTACATTAGCAGCAGTTAATGCATCATGTTTTAGTTTTGCATTAACTCTTTTAGCTTCTACATATAGCTTAGAAAATGTATAACAATCTAGTTCTGGAATTGCTTGAGTTTTCTCAAATCTAGAATGTATATTTGCTATAGATAGAACTTTATTAGATTCATCAACATCCATTGGATCTACACCAAATTCAATATCTCTATCATGGTCTAGAGTTTTATCTTCATAGTCATTTGAATATGTTCCAGTATTAAATGTTATTGATGTTCTATCATGATCTTTATATCCTCCTACTTTTAATTTTGGTATTCTTAATGTTTTACCATTTACAATATTAATTCCTTTGTTTGAATTAAATAAGTCTACTGACTTTAATTCATGGCCATATAGATCTAAAATTCTTGGCCAAAAAATATCTGCATATTTTAATTCCATTTTTAAAATCCTCCTTTTTAACTAAAAATTTCTTTAAGAGCATCTTCTAATCCTGTTTGATTATTTTCGTTTGCTCCGCCTATTTTTTGAAAACCTGCATCATTATTTTGAACTTGTCCCTTTAGCTGTGGTAATGCTTCTAAAATATCATTAAGAGCTGTTTTTATTGATTCTTCTACTATTTTTCCATCACTACCAACAGCATTGCTAAAATCTGCCATTTTAATTAAGTATGGTACTGTTTTAGCATCAACCCCAAGTCCTAATGCTATATCTGTTGCTTTGCTTTCAATTTGCATTTTTTGAACTTTTGCCTTTAAAGCATTGTTCTCATTTTGAAGATTTACAGCGTTTTGATTTTGTTCAAGTGCTTTTTGAGCTTTACTAGTTTTAAAGTTCTCTATTGCACTTTGCATTTCATCTTCACTTAAACCTTGTTTTTGAAAATATGACTTAAGAACTGCATCTTCTGTTTTTGCATTTCTGCCATCAATTATTTCTTGAATTTTGTTATAATCTATACCTGCATTTTGTACTGGATTTGTGCCAGTCCCTGTTGAATTATTAATTGCACTAGTTCCTGCTGTATTATTGTTTTGCCCCGTAGCGTTTTGGGCATTATTTGGATTGTTATTTTCTCCATCCATTTTCACTACCTCCCTTAAAACTTTTTATAGTCTTGAAATGACTAATGCACATGCTTAGCAGATTAGCCCCTGCACAAGGTTTTAGGCCATAAAAAAAAGATGCTATTTTGCATCTTTAGCTACCACTATTTCAATATCATCAAGTTTACAACTTACATTTGTTGTTACATCATCGCTGTCCATATTTTCAAAACGAACTCCTTCATTTGAACAACTTAAGTATGTTATTTTATCGTATATTTTGTCCTTCGTTTTAATCATTAAATTTTTTATTGGCTTTGGTTTGTACATCATTTACTTCACCACCTTTGCAATCTTCTTGTCAATCATTCTCTTTGCTCTATCTTCAGTTATGTCCTTGGGAACTTCTAAAATTTTACCGAAATTTCTAGCAAGAGTTCCTGTTTTTTCATCTATGTAAGTATCAACTATTTGAATTTTATAAGACTTTACTTTTTTATCTTCTTCCATAAACAACACCTCCCTTTTGACATAGAAAAAAAGAGTCCTCTTTTACTGAGACTCCGTTAATTTTCTAATAAAAATTTAAATTATAAAAAAATTTAAAAATCTGTAATAATTTCATTATTTTTGCATAAACTATTGATTATTAACCTAATTTATTGTATAATTAAGTTAATAATATATTATTAGAAGGTCGATTGAGAACCTCTAGGTTCACAGTTGACCTTCACCTTTTTACTCTTTTATAAGCATTTATTATATTTTTTTCTTGTACTAGAAATATTTTATCAACCCACATATAATGTTTTGAATTATATATATTTTCAATTTGTCTTTGTGCTTCTTTTATGTCGAATTTTGCATTGCTTATATCTATAACAAAATTATCAGATTGCTTTTGTTTTCCCTTTAAGTTTCCTTGTATTGTATATTTACCTCCACCAGTTATTTCTTTTAAGTCAAATTTTTCACCATTGATGATGTAATCTGGCGTTTTTATGCCAAACGGTTGATTTACTCTTGGAATAATATTTACTTTTCCACCAATTGCTTCTCCTAATAATCCGGCAATCTCTATTTCTTTTTGTGTTGGCTTAGATACTACATGTTTTCCATCGACATCGTGTTTTATTCCATCTTCACTAATGAAATACTTTTGCCTCTTTATTTGATATTTCTTTTTACTCATTAACTGATCTGTTATTTCTGTATAATGCAAGTCTTCTTTTACCTCTTTATTTAATTTTTGTAAAATTATATCACTTTTTCTAAATTTTTCAATACCATTTGAATCATAAAATGTTTCATTTGAATTATCTTTAAATCTTTTCTTGTATTCTTGCCATTCTATCCTTTTATCGTGATATTTTTCACAATTAGCATCATCAATTGACCCTAATTCTAATCTTCTATATTTTTCTATATTTCTATTTATGTATTTTAGCTTTTGGTCTTTCCTATAATTTTGTTTTTTAATTTCTATTTCTTCTTTTGTAGGAGGAGTTGGCTCTGAATTAATTCCAGGAAAATAAGTAGTTGCTTTATCTTTACAATTAGGATGAAACAAACCTCCTGCTATTGCTGTACTTAGCAGTGGATATCCTGTTTTTTCACTTTCTTTTGCAGTTCCTGAACTCCAAACATCATCTATAAATGCCCTTCCTTGAAATGGTGTACAAAATGGGCAACCCCCGCCTCTACTGTGTACTATAACTGTGTGTATTCCCCATTCATCCCTTTTCGCACCTTCTCCTTGCAAATATGCTCTTTTATTTGCAGTTTGTATTGCCATTGCCGCATACGATGCTATGTTTACTCTTGCTCCATTTGAATATTGTATAGAATTTATTCCTGCAGATAGAAAATCTCTTGTTGCCATATCTACAGCTTGTTCTGGTGTTCCCACCCCTGTGTTTGAATATACCTGCGCATTAAATATTATTTTTCTATATTGATCATTCGTATATCTAAGTATTGAAGAACTTGCTTTACTTATTCCTGTTTGTGCTTCAGTAATTAGAGCCTTTAATTTTCTATCATTTATTTTAAAAAATGATGATTTTGTTTTTCTTGATTTCTCTTTTTTTAAATTTTCTAAAATTAATGCTTCCTGTTTAGCCTGTCCACTTTCATATGCTTTTTTTAGCACATCCTCAATATCCTTATCTATTGTTGAAAAATACTTTTTAAATAACTTAGGATTTTGTTTTTTAAATTCTTTTAATGAATTTAACTGTTCCGCTTGCCACATACTCCAATTAAATCCTTCTTTTCGTTCTTCCTTTATATGTCTAGATAAGTTTCTTTTCATGGATGCTATAAGATCTTCTTCTATTTTCTGAAATGCTCTTACAATATCGTATTCATTAGCCATAATTACTCCTTTTTAAGTTGTATAACAGTTATATCCTAATTTATCCCATGCTTCTATTGCTCTGTTCATTTCATTTTTCGTTTTAAATTCATCTTTTCGCATTTCAAAATAATTATTTTTTTGTAGTGCTAATATCATTGTTTTGTCCTTGAAGTGAATTTTTATTTGATTTATCAATTTTATTGCTCTCATTTTGTTCATTAGATATAGATGTCCCTGGATTAACACTCTGACTTTCATCTAAAATCTCCTTTCCAACAAAAGGTTCATCGCCTATTTCTACTATTCCTTGTTCTGCTTTTAATCTTGCAACTTCATCTGTTTTCCATTTTTTGTCTTTGCTATCTCCATAAAGTTCTTCAACACTTGCTTCTATACTCATTACGCCTTGTGTCTTTCCTTTTCCAACTGTTTCCACTTGTGCTTCAAAACTTGGATTTGCATATTCTCCAAATTTTGCATTTGCCTCTACTTCTCTTAATGCTTCTTTTCTATTCATAGTATCTAATGCTTTAAAAGTAATATTTACAACATTTGAAATAGTATTTTGTATTGAAGATACAATTATTCCTCTTGTGTGAAGCGTTGTTTTTTCCTTTTCTCTCTGAGCTTCTGCATTATCCAATTTTTTAGTATCTATTCCTAGGGTTGCAGGACTTATAATTCCTTGCAATGCTAAATCAAGCGCATTTATATAAGTGCTTTCATAACTGTTGATTTTTATGTCAGGTTGTTCTACATGTATTTTATTTTTTCCATCTTCATTCTCATCATCATTAATTTCTATAAATTGATTGTCAAAAGAGTTATGTTTCATTAGTTTTCCTGTTTTAGGATCTCTTGGTATTAAAGATACTGGTATATATTTTGTTGCCCTGCCCATTCTTATAGCTTCCATCCATTGAGACCATGCCTCATCTAAAGAATCAAATGCATCTGTTTTTTTATCGTATATTGCATCTTCTTCGATTTTAAATAAACATGCCATCATAAAATCACCAGGCTTAATGATATTTCCATCTTTATCTACTTCTGCTCCTGCAAACTTTAGATTCACTAAATCCGCTGTTTGAGCAATTGTGCCTATTGGTACTTCTTTATTATTTGAACAATCAATCAACTTATACAAAATATATCCAAAACCATATATCTCTTTTAAAGTAAAGTGTTTATCTTTTTCATCTATATTAGTTTTAAATATAATTTCTCTTATTCTATTACGCTTTTTTATAACTTCAATTCTATCTTTTGGATAATATTCGATAATTGGGTATTTGCTAATATCTTTG
Organism: uncultured Clostridia bacterium; assembly: GCA_947630445.1. Taxonomy (GTDB): domain Bacteria; phylum Bacillota; class Clostridia; order TANB77; family CAG-508; genus CAG-269. Next base: position 78,260 of record CANRHQ010000001.1, read on the forward strand.
TCAAATGAAATCTTAAAAGCGCCTTTGCCTTTGTATAAGGACTCCTTTAATCCATCTTTCAGTAATTCTTTAAATTTATTATCTTTTTCAATTTCTTCCCATTCTGATTTATCATTGACATTATCATCTGCAAGCTCAATTCCATTGAAGTCTTCCATTACTATTCGTGTTAAGACATCTACTATCAACGATGGTACTCCAGTATGTATTTTTCTCATCCTTAAATCAGCTGTTTGTGTTGCTCCCCAAAAAGTATCTTCTTTATAAGGCAATTGTGAATATAATTCTGATAATTCATGGCTGTCTCCTCTATACCAGATAGTATTTTTTATTACTTTTGCTTCATCATCTAACCCCTCTGAAATATTAATTTGCAAAGCCTGTGCTTTATCAATTCTTAAAAAACTTCTCATTCTGGATATTATGCCCTCCTTTATATTTTGCAAAAACTTCATATCAAGCAGCCTCCTTATCATCATCTGCATCTTTTATTAATTGCTTAATTATTTCCCAATTTCCTATCTTCTTTTTATGTGGTAACCAAGCATATTGACATCCTTGTATGCTATGATCATTTTTGTCTTCAAGTGTTCCTTCTTCTGTATAGCTGTAAACATCGCATTCTTCTAAATATGCAGTACATGTATCTACAATTAAAAAGTCTCCTGTTTTTAACCAACTTTGTTCAAGCTGAACCCTTGTAACATTTTTTGTTTTCTTCCAAGCTGGTACAAAATTATAAATACATCCAACATCTCTTTTAAATTTTCTAGCTTCTTCTATTGTTCCGCTATCAGCAGAGTCAATAAAGATATTAGGGGCAAATCCCCATTTTACTTTACATTTTTCAGCAAATGCAACTATTTTTGGTATTACATCAGATGGTGCAAATGGTGTTGTTGCATCTTTGTTGTTATATGTTTCTTCTTCTAGCAAAATACATTTTCTATTTGCCGTTATTCCTATAAATTCAATAGTTAATTTATCATGAGATTTTCTTGAATAGGATGTATCTACACCAATCGAATAATGAATAAAATCATGTTGCTTTGCTTCTACTTCGTTTATAATATTTGCAGCTGTAATATTGAATACTAAGCCTGTTGCTTTCCCCCTTAGTCCTTGTATTTTATTTTTGTATAGTTTCGTTCCTGGAGGAGCGACACTTTTTTTCTTTTCAATATCTTCTTCTGTTAGGCTTGCATTATCTCTAAACGTAAAAAACCAATATCTAGCATTTTTTAAAGGAGCTACTTTAAGTAACTCCTTCATTATTTCATCTGGTACATCTTTTTCATACTTTTTATATGGCCTTGATTTATTTATTAATTCACTATACACTGTTAAATTTGGATCATCTGGATTTAATGTAGCACATAAATAATCATTTCTTGGAAGAACTTCTCTTACGAAATCTATATCTGCCGTATTTATTTCATCTATGTATACACATCCATATTGACCACCTAAAGCATTCTCCCATTTATCTTTTGTGTCATAACCTAATATGTATATTATCTTGCCTTCAAACTTTATGTGTGGGAATTTATTATCTTTATCACCATTTCCACAATATGTTGCTCCTGGTTGTAAATCTAATATTCCATTTTCTGAGTTGATAATATTTTTCTCAGCAGTTCCTACAGTTCTACTTGCTATTATGTGTTGCTTTTTTGTTGATTCTGATACCATTCTCATAAACTTAATCCCTGCTGCTACTGTGGTCTTACCACTTGCCGTGGTACCCTCTAAAATATCTATATCTACATTTTTTGTAGTATTACAAAAGTCAATATATTTAGGCGATAATACAAATTCTAATTCATTGTCATTCACTTAGCCCCTCACCGCCAAGCTGTTTGCAAATATCTGCAAACTTTTTAGATGGTTCAAGTTCCACTTTTGATTTATCAACAAACATTCCTAAATGTTTTCCTAAAAGTTCTAGAGCCTTTATCTTATCAGCTAGTTTTATTTCTCTTTCTATGCCATCTCCATTCTGCATTGGTATGGTTTTTACTTTAACGGATTGAATTATTGCTAAGTCATCTTCAGATGCATCAACCCTTAAAGTTGCATCTCTAAAATTTATTACATCAGATGCTTTACTAAAAGCAATTTTTGCTAATTCTCTTACTACTCTATCAGCATTTACACCTGTTCTTTTTGAGCGTTCTGCTATTGCCTTATCTATTTCATTTTTAATGTTGGGTTTTGCTAGGTTTTCACATCCCATGTCTTTCGCTGTATCAGGACTATAACCCGCTCTTATTGCTGCTTGTGTAGCATTTAAGTCAATAAGATATTCTTCAACAAATCTTTTCTGTTTTCTAGTTAATTTTGCCATTAGTAATCACACCTTCTTTCTATTTTGCTACAAAGTATATAATTAAATCAAATGTTAAAATCAATTTACCATTTATAGGATTTCTATTTATTATTTCGTTTCTAGTATCAGTCATTACTTTCATATCATCATTATGCACTCTTTGTACTAAATCACCCAATGGATCTGTTGCTAATTTGTTTACCTTATATCCATTTTTATCTAGAAATTTAACTACTTGATTATTTATTTCCTCTCTTCTTTTTTGTTCTAAATCATTAATGCTTTTTGCATTTTTAATCTTTATTTTCATATTAGCTCCTTGTTTTTTATTGGTTGCGGACAACAGATTCGAACTGTGTCTTTGGGATATGACCCCAATATGCTGCCGTTGCACCATCTCCGCAATATAAAAAAGAGCTCATCCCCATTACAGATGACCTCTTTTAAGATTATATACTTATTCCATTTTACTCATTATAACATATCAAAAGCGCACAAAACGCACAAAACATAAAAAACTTTAAAACTTTTCTAAATATCTATCATGCTTTACTCTTGCAGTATTTTCCGAATTATATCCCATTATTATCTGTATTTGTATCCAATTCATTCTATCTATGTATCTATGTTCAAAAATCTGTCTTATTTCGCTTCTTTCTATGCTATCTATCCAGTTTTCTATTTCTGCTTGTTCTTCTAAAAGTCTATCATACCTATTCTGCAATATATTTTTTAAATTATCCAATTTTTCTTTTCTTGAAAAATCATATCCTCTAATAATTGCATGTCTCTTATATCCTTTTTGTACTACATCTGCTACTGTCTCACTTTGTCTTTCTATTTTGTCTATTCTTTTTTCTAGTTTTTTAATCTCTTCTTGTAAATCACAGTATTGAATTAATTTCTCTTTTGTCATACATCAATACCTCCTAAGACTCTATTTTTTATTATCCCATCTCATGTAATTCTCAATAAATTCTTCTAGTTCAGGTGTCATTAAGTGTTGTCTTGCTAATTCCCTTTTAAAATTATCTAAATCTAATATTGCATTTTCTTGTAATATTTCCAATTTACCTTCTAATTCATCTGCTAAATCATAATGTTCTAAATCATTTAATTTTTGTATAATTTCATCCATTTTTACATTTCCTCCTTAATTTTCTTTATTCTTGCCTTTAAACTTTCAAGTAGGGCTTCTTGACTACTATTTTTATTTTCTAGTGCATCAATAACATCTATATCTCTACATCCATCAATTACTAAATTATGTATAAACACTGTATTTTTTTGTCCCTGTCTGTAAAGCCTTGCATTTGCTTGTTGATACAACTCTAAACTATAGTTTAATCCAAACCAAACTATATGATTTCCTCCATCTTGCAAGTTTAAACCGTATGCTGCACTTGCTGGGTGTGCCAATAATACATCTAACTCTTTATTATTCCATTTTGCTATATCTGTACTATCTTTGAGTATGCCTATTCTTAATTGCAATTTTTTTAATGCCTTTTGTATTCTCTCTAAATCATGCTTAAAATTATAAAATATCAAAAGAGGTTGTCTTTGTGCTTCCTCTATAAGTTCTAATAGTGCTTCTATTTTGCAATCATGTACTTCAACATAATCTTTGCTATCATCTTTATAAACTGCACCATTGCAAAATTGTAAAAGTTTATTTGAAAGTGCAGCTGCAGATGCAACATCTATTTCATCTTCATTTATCTGCAAAAACATTTCTCGTTCAAATTCTTTGTATTGTTTTTCAGTTTTTATGTCAAGTTTTATGTATCTGTTGTCTACAACTTTTTCAGGCATTTGTAAATAATCTTTTGCAGATAAACTAATACATATATCTGATATTCTTTTTTTTATTGTCTCTACCGCATTTTCTTTTGGTTTGTATGTAAATATTCTTTGACTGTCTCTTTTATCGGGATTAAAATAATTTTCTCGATAATGAGTTATGAATTTTCCGAGTCTTTCGCCTTGATCTAATAAATAAATTTGTGCCCATAAATCTATATAACCATTTGGTGCTGGTGTTCCCGTTAAACCCACTATTCTTTTTATCAAAGGTCTTACACATTTTAGAGCTTTGAATCTTTTTGAATTATTATTCTTAAAACTTGATAATTCATCAATTATTACCATATCAAAGGGCCAATCATTTTTATAATAATCTACAAGCCATTCTACATTTTCTCTGTTGATCACATAAATGTTTGATGGTAAATTAAGTGCTTTAACTCTTTTGGTTAGTGTTCCTAATACAGGCGTTACTTTTAGTAGTTTTAAGTGTTCCCATTTTTCTTGTTCTCTTGTCCATGTATCTTCTGCTACTTTTTTTGGAGCTATGACTAATACTTTATTTACTAAAAATCTATTATAAATTAAATCATTGACTGCTGTTAGTGTAATCACTGTTTTACCTAGTCCCATGTCAAGAAATAATCCTAATTTATCATCAGTTATACATCTTGATATGCAGTATTTTTGATATTCATGAGGCTTAAACTCTTGATTTTCCATCTATTTATCCTCCATAACCTTTATCAAAGCTCTTTTTATCCAATCTTCACAACATCCTGCAGCACCATTTGTTTTATTGCAGAACGGATATTTTCCACAATTTCCACACCTTTTGTTTATAACCATTTTATTTTTTCCTCCAATAATTCTTGTAAAACTTGTATTTGATAATCACAAGGTTCCTCTCTAAAATGCACGTGTCCATCTGGATTATTTTCTGTTCTATAATTTCCTATTTTAACTAATTCTTCTATCTTATCTTCTATTTTCTTTTTTGGTATTGAATTTTTTAATTCTTGTAATACAGTCTCTATGGCTTTTACATCAAAAACTATAAAAGATTTTGTATCATCATGTTTAAATGCCTGAATAAAATTTTCGTATCGTTTTATTGCCTCTTCTATTTCCATTCTCCATCACCCTCTCTTAAATAATTGATGAAATCTTCTAACTCTTTTTCTGTAGATATTATTACTACACTACATCCTAATTCTTGAAGAAATTTAATTTGTTTTTCTTGTAATTTTCTTGGCTTTTCTCCTGGTCTCTTTAATTCTACAAAATAAACTCTTTCTCCTGGAAGAACTATTAGTCTATCAGGTACACCTGCATTTCCAGGACTTATAAATTTATAGGCTCTTCCTCCTAATTTCTTTATTTCATATTTCAAATTTTTTTCTAATTCTTTTTCTAGCATTTTTTCTCCTTTGCTATGTATTTTTATTTTTGTCCGAGATGTCCGACATGTGTGCGTAATAATATATAAAAATAGAGAGATTAGGTAATACATAACATACCTAAATTACCTATTTTATCTATTTTTATTTTATTTATGTATTTTTATCGGACATCTCGGACAAAGTATCCAAAGTCTTGCCTTTACTATCTTTGCTTATGTCCGATTAGTTCGGACATTTATCGGACTTTTCAGACATCATGTCCGAGATGTCCGAAAGTTTATTTTTCGTTTCGGACATTTATTCGGACATCATTTTTCCTTGAAAAATCCACTGGTTTTACCATATGATTGTCCAAATCTTATGCTAGATAAATATTTGTATTCGGACATCTTTCGGACAATATCTACAACTCTTTTTCTGTCTAAACTTGTCTGTCTTTTAGCTTCTATACCAAGGCATACAGATAATATTTCATTTGCACATACTCTATCTCGTTCTATTAATTCATTTTTTTCTTCGCCATTAAATATCCAATAATTTTTTTGTGCTTCTATATTTCTATCAAACCAATCTACAGGTATTTTTCTATTCAAATATTCTGCTATAATACTCTCCCATGGATCAGTTATAAGCCTTTTTTCTTGTTCTTTTTCTGCTTCTTTAAGAACATCTCCTTCTAAATACAAGGGTTCGTCTGCTCTAAACCTAATTACGGCTTCCGCCCAAATCTGGTCTCTTTCACTCTCTAGGTCATTAAATACGCTTTTTGTTACTTTCTGTTTTCCGAACTTCTATAGGCCAGTATCTACGATTTCCTGTACTATCTCTTAAAAATTCATCATCATTTGTTGTTCCAAAAAATACACAATGCCTAGGATGTTCTTCTTCCCTTCTTTCATATGGTGCTCTGTACTTGTCTGTTTTTTGTCCTAAAAATTGTTTTAATCTGTTACTATCGGCTTTATTAAATCCTTGTAGTTCTGGCACTTCTGCTATAATACAGTTTTGCAGCAATAATAATGTATCTTTACTATTAAAATCTATTATATTATCTGTGAACCAATCTCCTGCTAGTTTGCTAAGAAGAGTACTTTTTCCAATGCCTTGTTTTCCAGTTAAAATTATCATATTATCAAATTTTACAGGTTTTTCGGTTATTGCTCTTGCCACAACAGCTGTTAATGCCTTTCTTGTAACTTGCTTTGTATATTCATTTTTCTCTGCTCCTAAATAGTCTATAATCAGATTGTCAAGCCTTGGTATGCCATCCCAGTTTAGCTTTTCAAAATAATCTCTTGCAACATTTATAGATTTTCTATTCTTTAATATTGATAGAGCATCATTTATTGCACTTACGCTTTTAAAACCTTCATAAAACTGTTCAAAATATCCTCTTAATTCTGCATCATCTACATCGCTCCATAGCTTTGGGTAAGATTCATCATTTCTTCCCCAAGGTAATTTTTCTTTTATTAAAAAACGATTCGAAAATCTATCAAATATTAATTTATCTTTCATCTTTGTATCATTTTCTAATATTATTAATGCATTATTTATAGTCTTTTCAATGATTCCTACAGAATTTCTCTTAAGTTTTTTTAGTCTCCATTCTATATCATCTGTTTCTGGCCCGCCTTTTGTATCAACATTTTGACCGAATTCTTGTCTCGCTTTTTCTATTTTTTGCTTTTCATATTCTCTATTGACTCTCTCATCTTCTAATGCAAATTTACACATTTCTATAAAGCTAGGCACCCTATTTGCTGGAGTTTCTTCCTTTGCATTATCATCTAAATTTCCAAATTTATGTATTCTTACTAAATCAAATGAATTACAAAGTGTTCTACTTGCTGGATCAGTAGCATGAAAACTATAAAGCCATTTGCCATCTCCATACACCGTTGCTCCATTTGCAACAGAACCCTGCATATATGTATATTTACCTGCTTGATTTCCTGGTTCATAAATGTCTGATAAAAATGTAGCAATAACTGCAGGTATATCATAAATCCTACAAAAAGCACCTATTATATTATCTTTTTCAAGTGGATCTTTTTGTTTTTGTATTTCTCTTTTTATGATTTCAGGTTCATTTACAATCTTTGGCCACTCACTAGTATCTTTCCAATTTTTATACATTTTTAGTATTCCATCGACACTTGCAAATGGATTGTCCTTGTAATCAAACACAAAATTACTATCTTTTGAACAGCTTGGCCAGTACATGAGTCTGCTAGGTTCGAATGTACTTGAATCCATAATTTCCATACCTATAAAACTTGCTATTTTTCTTGCAACCGCTTCATATTCATCTGTTTTCATTATTCTATCTGTAGGAATAATAATTCTAAGCCTTGGTTTCGCATCAGAATGTTTTCTAGTCGAATAAACTGCATACCCACATCCAAGTCCATCTATTAAATTTAAAACCTTCTGTGTTAATCCTGGTTCTATATTATCGGCATCTAATGTAATTAAGCATCTATTTAATACATTTTCTGCTTTTCTTCTATTATTTTTTAACTCTCCAGCAACGAACCCACCTACATCTTTGAGTTCATCTTGCTGAGATTTTTTTAATTTCATAAATTGCTCATAGGTTTCATTGGATCTTACGGGATTACTTATTTTCTTTAAAAAATCAGACCATAAAATTTCTTCAGTAATCCATTTTAGTGATTTCCTATTTTGAGCAATTGATATCTTTAATTTTTTATCATTTTGCACATCAATATTTACCTCCTACTTAAAATCATTTACATTTATTCCACTTTTATCTCATTGCACTTTTTACTACATCTGCTCATTTTAATTCTCCGTTCAGGTAATCTAACAATGCTAGCCAACATGCTTCATCACATTTGTCGCCATATCCATAATTTTTTTGTTGTTCTATATCTCGTATAATCACTTTTTTGTCCTTTTCAAGCAATAGATGCATATTATTTTTTATAAATTCACAAGTCCAATCTACTATATATGTTCTCCTTCCTAAAGCATATCTAACAGCACCTACTAACATTGCACTTATATCTTCTATTTCCCCATTTATTGTTACTGATGTTTTTATTTTATGATGTTCTTCCATTTAATTTTCCTCCAAACCTAGTTCTTTTAAAGTATATAGTTTATTAGATTCCAAATTATAAAAATTTTTTTGTACTGTAATTTCTGCTACAACAGATAAATCAGTAGAAAATGATAGTTCATCATGATAAGTATATTTACTAACCATTAGATTTTTTATATTTTTACCGCTATATTTATTAATAGTGTTAATTATACTACTAAGATATTCTTTTTCTTCTTCTGTTAACAACTCTTTCTTTTCTTCTACCACTTCATATTTTGGTCGTTCTATTTTTAAGATTTTTATTTGTTCTTCTTTAATACAATTATGAACTTTAAGTATATCATTTTCATCTGCAATTATTTTGTATCTCGCTTGATAACTGGGTTCATTTATACTTTTATATGTAACTCTATCTCCTACTTGTATATCCATTTACTTTTCCTCCACTTTATTTTCAAAATATTGTTTAAGTTCTTCAATACTTCTATAATCATCTTGTTTCCAAGTTTTTGCTATTTCCTCAATTATTTTATTTTGCTTATTATTTTCTTTTTCTAGTTGGTCTATGTATTGTAAAAGTGTTTCTATTGCTTTTACATCTTCAATTTCTATATAACAATCTGGACAAAATTCATTTTCTTGACATTCTTTATTGTTATTACAAAAATTTACTATTGAATTACAGGTTTCTTTTGCTTTTTCTATTTCTTCTTTACTCATCTTCTAATGCTCCTAACTCACATAAACTATTATAGCTTCGTAATGTTCTATATTTTCATCTATGTATTTATCTATTGCTTTATCATAATCTTCATTAAATAAATCTTTATAACTATCTTCATCGCAAAGTTCATCAGCATAATACTCAAATACATCATATCTATCATCTGTATAAACTATATCTCCCCATTTTTTGTATTTATAAATTTCGCCTTTATATGCCCTAAAATTTTCATAAACAGTACAATCATAATCACTTGCTATTTCATCGTTACTTACCATAAAAACAAATGGTAAATTTGGATTTTCTTGTATTAGTTTTATTAAATCATTTTTATTATTTGCTTCTATCATTCCACCCTAGCTCCTTTACTTTTTCATTTATTGCTTGTAGTTCTTCTGCATTTATACAACCGTGTATTTGCAAAAGCCTTTTATCTGTATGAAAATATATTTCTGTTCTAAATGGAGATGGTTCTGTTTTTTCTATATAAGCTATATAATCTTTTTCTTCAATTTTTTCATATCCTAATTCTTCAAACATTTTATCTGCTTTACTCATTAATGCATACCTCCTCTTACTAATCATTAATTTTCAAATTTAATACATCATTCTTTTTATTTCTTTGTTATGAAATTCTTCATATTTTTTTCCTAATCCTAAATAATCAATAAAATTTTTATATATTTTTATTTCATTTTTTATATCTATTTTTTCTTCTATACTTCCTTTTTTAATGTTATATATGATTGCTAATATAATTAAATTTCAAAAATAGTCAGTATCCAGGAACTATCTTTATATTTATCTTAAATCCAATAAATTTTTTTGCTTAATATTGGTATGTTATAACAAATCCAGCAACATCCTTTATTAAAACTTGTTTTGCAACCAATAAATTTTATTCGTTTTTTAAATATTAATATAGATAATTTATCTACATATTTTTCATACATATTTGCTCTTGTTTCTGTTTCTAAAGTCGATATTGGCAATAATAAACAAAATGCTTTTACTTTACCATTTTCTATTAGTTCAAAACTTCTTTTTATAATTTCATTTTGTTGGCTAAATGGTGGATTACTAATTAATAACTCACAATTTTTAGGAGGTTCTGTGTTAAAAAAATCATTACCTAAATCATCAAAAATGTGTGTTGCTTTATATTTTAGTTTCAATTCATCAGCTTTTAACTTAAATTGACTATCATAATTGTTAAATGGAAACCAAATATTTTTATAATTTTCAATATGTATTAAATTATAAATGTCTTCAACTACCCAGCGAGGAGTAGCAACATGATCCTTATTGTTTGTTTTATCTTTTTCATATTCTTTTATATACATTTTATTTTTATTGTATCTCCTAAATTTTATATTCTACACTTTCAAATTGTTCTTTTGTTACTATTGATTTAATATCTGAATTACACAAACATTTACAATTAGTCTCTTCTCCATCTGTTTCTAATACAGGTTTTTCTCCATTAAATAAATACTTATCTAATACTTCATATCCATTCACATAGTCGCCTACTTCTATTAGGTCTATTATGTTTTTGGAATGTTTAACTATATCAGCTAAATCATCATTAGATAAACAATTTATAGTAACCTTATTTATAGTAATATCTTTGTCTGTACAATAAATAATTTTATTAGTTACTGACTTTGCTATTTCAATTATTTTTGCTATTTCTCCATTTTTAGTTTTTACATATTCTCCAACTTCAAATTTTTCTTTATCATATATTTTTGTTTTCATTTTCAAATTTTACTCCTTTCTATAATAGTCATTCGTAAAACCATCGGCATTGAGTGGCAACCCCTCTGCCCATTTTGGAGTTTGACACATAATTTTAATTGCATTCTCTAAACTAAATCTATCATCATTTTTAGGTACCTCTGCAATTATTTCATCATGTATATGAAAAAGTACTTTATATCCATTTTCTACTAGATTTTTTATTGATTCTGCTAGACAATCTCTGGCTATTGCTTGTATTAAATTTTCAGTTAATTTCCCACCATAGGTAGGTATTCTTTCCCATTTTTTTGTTGTTTGATTTTGTCCCATGTAACTGATGGCTTCTCCCCCAAATTGATTTTCTATAAGTCTTGGTTCTACATAAAATAACTGTCTTTTACTTGGAAGTGTAATTACTAAATTTCCATTTTCAACACTAAAGTAAATATCTTTTTGCATTGCTTGTGTTTGCCCTGTTTTAATACAGTCAATCACACAATTTTGTATGGTGTGCCATAAATCTACTATTCTTTTATTTGATTTTCGCCATCTTTGTACTATTTCTGGAAGCTCCTCTTCTGATAATCCTTTTTCTAGTGCTCCCATTTGTATTAATGCCCCTGGTCCACCTTGATATCCTAATGCTAATTCTGCTACTTTTCCTTTTTGTCTCAATTCATATTCTGGATTTCCCTTTTTTATTTTTTCTATTGGCACTCCAAACATTTGACTAGCACTTGCTTCATAAATTTTTCCATGCGTTTTAAATACCTCTAGTCTCCATTGCTCGTTTGCAAGCCAACTTATAACTCTTGCTTCAATTGCACTAAAATCTGCAACTACGAAAGTATATCCTTCTTCTGCTATAAATGCTGTTCTGATTAGTTGTGATAAAGTATTTGGAATATTACCATATACCAATTGAATTACATCTAAATTTTGGTTTTTAACTAACTCGCGTGCAAATCCTAAGGCCTCCAAATGATTTTGTGGTAAATTTTGTACTTGCACTAATCTACCTGCCCAACGCCCTGTTCTATTTGCCCCGTAAAACTGTAATAAACCTCTTACTCTATCTCCTTCTCCCATTGCAATTTCCATTGCATCATATTTTTTTGTGCTTGTTTTTGATAGTTCTTGCCTTATTTCAAGCATTCTCTTTACTTTTTCTGAACCAGCATTTTTTATAAGAGATGGCATATCTTTTTTATTAAGGCTTGATATCTCATCTCCTGTTTCATTTTCAAGCCATTCTTTTAATTGTGCCACTGAATTTGGATTATTAAGTGCTGACAATTTTTGTGCTTCAGATAATAATTGTTCTGTTCTTATACTTGCTATTTTTAACGCTCCATTTACTAGTTTTTTATCTATTTTTACACCACAAGCATTCATTAGCATATCTATTTCCCACAGTTTTTGCTCTGTCTGTGGAAAAATAATTTTATCTAATTTCTTTTTTATTTCTATTTCTGTTATAACATCTTGTCTGTTGTACTCTTTAAACAATTGCCATTTATCTAAATCATGCTTTGGATAATTTCTAGTTCTACCTCCATTAGATTTTGTAGGATTACATGGTATACAAAAATATCTAATAAGTGCTTTTCCTATTAATAATTTTTTCTTGTCTTCTGAAAGTCCTATTGCATCTCCAATTGCTTTTAGTCCTGCAGGATATCCTGCATATAGTCCTTTAACCATTGTACATTGCCATTGATCAATAGGTGTTCTCCAAAATTTATTTATTGCATACCATTCAAATGCTGCATTATATGCTGTCTTTATAATATCTTTATCACAAAGAGCAGTTATCAACTCTTGTGGCAACTGCTCTCCTTGTGCTAAATCTATAACTTTTACTGGCTCATCATCAAATGAATATGCAAATAAAAGTATTTCAAAATCATTAGACTGGACATATTTATAAAGTCCAGCTTTTCCAATATCAACAGAACTATAGGTTTCTAAGTCTATCGATAAATTTTTCATCTAATTCACCCCATAAATATTATTTATTGTAGGTTGCATTGGCGTTTGCTGTTGCATTGTAGGTTGTCCAGTTATTGGGTTTATTGGATATCCTGGTGCGATTGGTTGAGGATTTGGTGTTTGGTATGATGGTACTGGTTGATATTGTGGTATTGTGCTTTGTATAGGTGCTACTGCTTGATATGGTGTTCCAAAATCTTCAGCTGCTGTTGTTCTTCCATCAAGAGGTTGACCATCTTCCAATTTTTGAACGTTTCCAAGTCCACATCCGACACCTTTATTTCCATTTTGATTATATGCATAAAATCTTATACTTGCTCTTCCATAACAACCACTATAAAATTCAGATTTACTCATTATAGGATTGCAATTTGTGTCTACTACCTCTGGTGCACTATTTGATTTTGCCGACATAACCCAACATCCTTTACATTCTGGTCCAAAAGGTTCTCCTCCTGATCTTAGACCATCTCCATCGTAAATTGGTAAATTTGGATTTGCTGGTATAACTCCTTTAAAAGTATCTGCAACCGCTTCTTGTAAAGTTCTATTAATTTCTTCTACTATTTTTTGGTATGTGTCCCCATCACTTTTTGGTATCAGTAATGTTACTGAATACTTTTCTTCTCCTCCATTTACCGCTCTTGGCTCAAAAACATTTACATAACTAAATCTTACTTTTCCTGTTACTAAATTCATTTTATTTTTCCTCACTTTCTATTAATTTTACATTGTTATTAATTTCAATTTTATTTTTAATTCCTTCATCTGCTGCTTGTTTATATTGCTCATATTGTATTTCATGTTTTATAAGTTCTTCGTATCTGTTCAGATCTATTTCAACTGTTGGTGTTTGAAATAAGGTTCCTCTTGTAGACATTTTAATTTCCTCCCTAATTTTTAAATTCTTCGGCTGCACTAATTTTAAAAGGTTCTCTTTTATCAGATTCCTTTGCTAAAGTTGGTGCACCTTTTGGTTTTTCTATATAGTCTCCTATTGCATCTAAAACTTTTGATTTCCCAATTGTTTTTTCAAGTTGCGATAGAGTTATCGGTTTTCTTTCATATAAAATTGCTTGATCATATCCATTTGCTTCCAATATTTCAAAGGCCTTGTCTATATCAACTATTTTTCTATTGCTTCTACCTTCAACGGCTTTCCAACCAGGAACTTCTTGACCTTTTAATAATTGTTCTAGTGCATAATCTCTTATATTTTTTAACCATTCTTCTATTCCATCCGTTTTTGTCAGTATTTCTCCCAAGTTGATATTAGATACAATTCCTGTCTCTTGAGCTTCTTTTATTTCTTCAACTATTTTCATATTTTCTTTCGCTCTAAATTCACAAGCACCTTTTGCTCTACAGGTTTTACAATGTTCTCCTTGAACATACTCTCCTAGTCCCATAAATGCTTTTTGTGCTTGTGGTCTAACTACATTTTCTCCCCAGTCAAGTAAAGACTCTTTTGATGTTTCATAACTTGAAATGTTGTCAATTCGAGGTTGAATTATTGTCATCTTTATATTTCTGATATCATAGAATAGTCCGTATTGCTCTAGTACGCCCAATGCATAAAGTTTCATTTGTGGATTATCTTCAGCATCAACTTTAATGCCTTTTCCATATTTAAAATCAATTATGTGCAATGTATCTCCACTAAGTAAAATACAATCTGCTGTTCCGAATCCTTCTGGTACATATTTGCTAAAATCAATTTTCTGTTCCACTGCTATAAAAGGCCTATTACTAGTTTTTAATGCCTCACCTTTTATAAATTCTAGGTATGTATCTGTATGAAGAAGCATTTCATCTTGAAAAAGTTCTTCTTTTTTTAGTTTATTTAAGCGCTTAGTATAGGTAGTTTTTGATATAGGTTCTAGAAAGTAACTTCTAACTTTAAATTCCGCTATTGAATGTGCTAAAGTTCCTTCTGCCATATACTCACTTGTTTTATTTGGAAATTTTTCTTCTAATCTTGCTGATGGTGTGCATACTAGCCATTTATGGCTACTACTTGCAGAAAGTAATGCATGACTCTTTTCATCTTCTATCATTAAACTTTCAACCCCTTTTCTTTTAAAAGTGTTGCTACTTTATTGTAATCAGCTGGATTTATCTGTGTTAATGCTTGTACACCAAATTGTTGTAAAATTTCTTGAATTACATTCATTTTTCCTGCACTGACAGCATTTGACATTGCAACTGCTAATTGTTCCATTGTAAAACTTTCTTGATTTGCACTTGTTGGAATAGTTTGTTGCACAGGTACTTGAGTGTTTTCGATAGATGCATTGTTTTGCGTTTGCATTATTGGTACTTTTACAGTAGAAGCTCCTACGCCATTTGTGATTACTTGGTTTGGTATCCCTGCATATGCTTGAATACATGGTTCTTCTTCAATCATTCCTTTCATTTCTTTTATTTCTAGCGAATTAGCTATCCTTTCTAAATTTGAATTAATATTTTTTAAAATTTCTTCTAACATATTTATATCCTCCTAATTTTTATATTTTTGTTTAATTTTATTTGCTTCATCAAACCTTTTTTCTATATCTATATCTTGTTTTATTATTAAAGCTAATACAAATAAGTAAAAAGCAAATGCCATAATTTCTGGAATTAAAACTAAAAACCAATTCCATTTAATAACTCCTATTAGCTTTAAAATTATAAATACTAATGTCAAAATTTCTGTAAAACCCATTTTTTTATATCCTCCTTGATTTTTTTAATGTTTTTTGATATAATTCATATAAGATCATATATTTATATGCTATTCAGAGCTATGTGTTTTCAATTTGGTAGTTTGGAACACATAGTTTTTCTTTTAAGTTCTCCACTTGTTTTTCAAATTTTTGAACTCTGTTTATCTGCTCATCTGTAGTTGCATTAAATTTGAGCCACTTGTTTAAATCTTCCATCTCAAATATACTTTGTATAAAATTTAAACTCGGATGTACATTGTGCTTTAGTAACTTTAGTTTACTTAATAGTTCATTCCATGTTTCTAGCATAATATTTCCTCCTTTCTATTTTAAAATTATTATACTTTGTCCTTCTTCTAAAGAAGAAGCAATGTTATTAACTTGTTTCAATTGATATATATAATCTTTTAAATCTTGATGTTCACTTGCATATTCAGATGCTATATTCCATAATGTATCTCCTTTTTGAACTACATATTTTTCTTGAACATAATCTATTTGTTTTTCATTTATTCTTAATATAACTGCTATGATAAAAATAATTGAGAATATTAATATTAGTATTGATTTTATAAATTTTGTTTTATTTACTATTTTCATTTGTTTCTCCTTCCTAATGGACATAACAAGTATTATTTACTGATCTAGCTGTTGTGTTTTTTACATTAAATACTTTTATGTCTCTTTTCTCTTTACTCATTGTTTGTTCTTCGATGTATTGTTCAACCCACTCTTTTTTAAATAAATACCCTTTCCCTTTCCCTCTTATAAATCTAAGCCCATTTGGTATCCATGTATGAGTTATCATATAAGGTGTCACATTCTTGTTTGTTCCTCCATACATTTCTGCTATTTCTTGAGTTGTATATAACATTTCTATCACTTCCTTTCTCTTTTTTGTGTGTTAGACTGCAATCTTTCTATTTCAATATTTTTCATACTTCCTCCTTTTGTTTGTTTTACTGACTTTCTTTATTAAAAAAAACATCGTCTTTATTATAGTTCAATATTTTTTTTATTCGTATAGCTATATCCAATGACGGAGAAAAATTACCTTTTTCATAGCCTGTGTAAGTTGTCCTTGAAATTCCTAACTTACTTGCCATCTGTTCTTGAGTATATCCTCTTTTTTTTCTAATTTTTATAAGTTGATTTCTCATTTTTTCCTCCTTTCTGTTCGTTATGCTGACATTATATATTACGTTTGTTCAACTGTCAATATTTTTTTTATAAAAAAAATTATTTTTTTTTAAAATGTTTGCAAAACTAACAAAATAATGTTATACTTTTATTAGAGAGGTGTGAGTTTTATGAGTTTTGGGATAAAATTAAAAAAACTTAGACAAGATAATGATTTAACACAAGAAGAACTTGCAAAAAAAATTGATACATCTCGTTCGAATATTGCAAATTATGAAAATGATAAAAATATGCCGTCTGTTGATGTATTAGATAAATTATCAAAAGAGTTTAATTGTAGTATAGATTACCTAATGGACAAATCAGAAACTAAGAATATAAATAGTAATTCATTTGAAGACCTAAAAAAATATTATGAAGACAAAGTTAATATTATATTAAAAAATAAATACATAAATGAATTTATAAAATTAAATTTATCAAATTTTGAAGTTGAGAACTTAATAAAAATAATTTATTCTGAAGAAAACCTCAGAGAAGAAAATTACTACCATTTATTAAATAGTATGCTTTCTATACTTTCTATGAATCATTCTACAGAAACAATAAATCAAGTTAAAGATTTAATTAAAAACTATTACGAAGAAAAAATTGATTTATTAGAAGAGGAAATTACTACGATTAAAAATCAAGTACAAAAAGATGAGCAAAAACTAAAAGAAGAACATATTAATGAACTACATCATGCTATTTCTGGCAAAAATTCTGCATCACTTGAAGAAAACGTTGATGCTTTGCTCGATTTTATGAATAAAAATAACCTTAATGATTGTTTTATGTGCCCTGTTTATGGTCAAATTGCGGCAGGACAGCCTAATTGGGCAGAAGAATGTATTGAAGGTTATTTGCCTATTGACCCAAATTTAATGGGTATAATCAATCCTGAAGAACATTTTTTCTTACGAGTAAACGGCGAAAGTATGAATAAAATTATAAAAAATGGTGCTTTTGCACTAATTCACAAACAAGACAATGTTGAAGATGGAGAAATAGCTGTTGTTCTAGTAGATGGGTATAACGCAACATTAAAAAAGTTTACTAAGCAAGGCAATTTAGTTATATTAGAACCTCAATCAAATGATGAAAGTTTTAAAATACAAGCATATGATAAAAATACTTCTATAAAAATATTAGGAAAGTATGTAGGAAAAATGGAAATTAATAAATAGGAGAATAAATATGTTATTTAATAATAAGAATGGATCGCTAAGTTTAGAGACAATTACTTATTTGAAAAATAAATACCCACGTTTTGTCCAGGATGGCAAAAAACGAGATGAATGGAAAAACCATTTAGTCATTTTACATGTTACGCAAACAGCATGTAAAAAATGCAAAGAATTATCAAAGCATGTTTATATAGATGATGTTTTTTCTAATGGCAAACCTTCTCTAGAATATCGTTTATTAAGTGATGCTATAGCTGATGGTGCTTTGCTAGACGGGTGCAATATGAGAGTTCATACTTATTTTGAAGGTATTAATACTCATCCCAGACTGAAAAAATAATTATATTAATTATTGTTGACAAAACAATTGTTTATATATTATACTAAAAAAAAGAAAAAGATTGTGCAGTTTTGATTGCAGTCTAACACACAAATCTTTTTCCACAACACTATTGAAAGTGAATGTATTTATATTATATATAAAAATACTTCTATTTTCAATAGTTTATTAAAAATAAATTATAAAAATGGAGGTTTTTTATTATGTCTGAAATTACAATAGACTCAAAAACTTTAGAACAATTACTAAAAAAAGTTACAACAGGTGAAAATAAAAAAAGACATGAAGGCTCTTACGAGCTTTATGGAAATGGAAAAGCAAGATTATATTATATGTTAAATAAAACTGCTTACAGAACAACTGTTGAAGCAAAAGATGGTAAAGAAGCAGAAAAGCAACTTGCCCTATTTGTTGAATCTGTAAAAAAAGGTAATTTTATAAATACTAATTATACATTTGCAGAATTTGCTCAAATTTGGCTTGATGAAAAAGTAAGACCTAATGCTGGAATAAGATGTGTCAATAAATATAAATGTGCATTAAATAAGAGGATTCTTCCATATTTGGGAAATATAAAATTAAAAGATTTAACCAAGCAAAAATTAGAAAAATATTTTAATACAATAAAAGATACTAAAACAAAATATGAAAAAAGAAAAGAAAATCAAAAAGTTAAACCAGATACCGTAAAAAAATGGAAAAGTATTATACATGCATGTTTAGAATATGCCGTAGATTGTGAACTATTACCTAAAAATCCTTGCGATAAAATTAAAATAGTTTTTACTAATACAACGGATGAAATTGTTATAAAAAATTTAGTAAAATTAAAAAGAGAAAAAATTAATTGCTATGACTTAGAAGAATTTAAAAATGTATGTTCTAAATTAGAAAATGAATTTATGGAGTATTATAATAATCCTTCTATTTCTGATAATAAAAAATTAGAAGAAGTTGCTAGAAGATTTATTATTCTCTTAGATCTAAAAACAGGTATGAGGCGATCTGAACTTTTTCGGATTAACAAGAAATGATTTATTAATAGAAGAGGCTTCTTTCGATGTAAATAAATCTAGGCACTATGAAAAAGAACAAGGAAAATTTACGAAATATGCTAAAAACGATAGTTCCATCAGAAAGAAATCTTTACCAAAATCGATTTTAAGCTATTTAAAATTATATTATGAATTACTGGATAGGTTAGAGTATAAAAATGAGTATATTTTTGATTTTTTAAGCATAGATGGTATTTGTTCATGGTTTGATAACTGGCAAAACAAAAATAATTTTTCAAATATTAGATTTCATGATATAAGGCATACTCATGCAACAATTTTATTAGCACTTGGTGTTGATATTAAAACTATTTCAGAAAGGTTAGGACATGCAGATATACAAACAACATTAAACATATATGCTGAGGTATTAAAAGAATTAGACAAAAAATCAGCTGAAAAAATTGATAGTATATAAAAATTGGGGTAATCTTTTTTATAAAGATTATCCATTTTTTGGAAATTTTTTTGGGTAATTTTTGGGTAATCTATATCAAAAAATGCCACTTTTAGCCCATTTTTACCACCTTTTAAATGGTAAAGTAAAATCGCTGTAATCCTTGAAATATAAGGAATACAGCGATTCTTTATTTTTTATTTGGCTCCTCTTGTTGGACTTGAACCAACGACCTATCGGTTAACAGCCGAGCGCTCTACCAACTGAGCTAAAGAGGAATATATAAAATCTAGCAACAACCTATTTTTCCAGCAGGGTAACCCACAAGTATCTTCGGCACATTAGAGCTTGACTTCTGTGTTCGGGATGGGAACAGGTATTTCCTCTATGTAATCGTCACTAGAAAATTAATATCTACTTAATACGAATGTGATTATACTATATACTTTAAAAAATTGCAATACTTTATTTGTATTTTTTACAATTTTTTAAAATTTATACCTAAGCACACTCAAAAATACATAGATGAAATATCTTTTAGGATTATATTTTTTATAGTTAAGCCCTCGATTTATTAGTATTGGTCAGCTCAATACATCACTGCACTTTCAC
>CANRHQ010000002.1 GCA_947630445.1 uncultured Clostridia bacterium
ATAAAAATTCTTTGTATAATTGTTTATCTGTTTTATCTTCCACTTTATTTCCTCCATTCTAATCTTTATACAATTTATTATCAAAAAAAGTTACAGTATTATAAAAGACATGGTCGATACCATGTCTTTTATATTATCTAAATTTCATTTCTCTTTATCTTTTTTTGATACTCTCTAAAGGCTTCTTTATTTTCTTTTGAAAAACCTTTTAAAGCATCTTCAGGTACTTTTGAACATATTTTATTAAATATATCTAAAAATTCTTCTGTTTCTTTTCCATTTATTTTTACACAACTAAAAGAAGTCTTTCCATCATTTAAGTAAACTTCTATACTTGCTGATGTTGCTATACCATTATATCTTAATTTATGTATATATATCCATTTTACATCAGTGTATTTAAAAGCAGTAAAACCATTTTTTATGTCTATAAAATAATTTTGCGTTAAAATCACTTTATCTTTATAATGTTTTTCTTCAACAAAATCATCTAATTGGTTTTCTATTTCTTGTTCATATTCATTCTTCTTTAAATATTTTTCTAATTTTTTTACTGAAATTCTATTTGTTATACTTGAACAAATTACTGTTATTAATACAAAGCCAAATATTCCTATTATTATAAATTCAAAACTTGTATCTACTGCATCTTTTCTTACATTTAATAATGCACTTCCAAAATACATTTCAAAATCATCTAATGTTATTGCATATTCTTCACCAACTGAAGCATTATAATAATTTAATATTAATTGTTTTAATTCTAATGGTATCTCTTCAGTTACTCCATATATTGTTACAGGTTCTGGGATTGTTGTATTTTCATCAGCAGAATATGTATATTCTTGTAAATTTTTTAAAGAATCTAATGTACTATAATCTAAGTCAATAATATACATATATCCTTCACTAAAAGCTATATAATATCTGTCATTTGTAGCACTATCTTCATTTTCTGTATCTCCATATATTGCAACTTCATCTGTTAAACCTTCTACTTTTAAGAAAGCATATTTGTCTTTTTCCATTCCAACAGCACCTTTTGTTGTAAAATCAATTGGTTCTGGTTTTTGTGTTTTTTCTCTATAATTCATTACTACAATTGATCCTACTATAGCAAATATACAAATAATATATCCCAATATTATTCTAATAGGTACTTTTTTTGCCTTCTTCATAATTTGTTTTCCATTCATTTCCATTTTTTTATTCCCCTTTCTTTTACTTTATATATTATTACAAACTTGTAAAATATCATTTTTATGTTGCATAATTGTGTCATATCCTATTTGATAACATTGTTCTAAATTGGTTATTTCTAATAAAGATGTTCCTTGTGTATCAATTTCTATGGCTACATCTGCAATTTTCTGTGCATTTCTAACATCTTTTAATGAAAATATATCTACTGCTCTTAATATTATGCTTAAGATATTATTTGAAGGCGTATATCTGTCAATATTAAAACTTAATCCTATTGTTTTTTCCGCTCCCATATCTTTTAAAATTTTAATTGGAAGATTATCTTTTGTTCCCCCATCTATAAAATTATAATTTTCGAAATCACATGTTGTGAATATTCCTGGAAATGACATACTTGCTCTTACAGCTTTTTCTATTGGTATATCATAAATATAGTCTATGTCTTTATCTTTTAAATTATATCTTTTTGATAATGATATACATTCTTTTGTTGATATTGTATCTACTGTTGGTATAGCAAGTGGCATTTTTATATCACTTATATTCTTAATTCCTTTTGTTTCGGCAATTATTCTTACTAAATTTTCTATTTTTTCGCCTCTCGTTAATCCACCTATTCTAATTTCTTTATGTATTAAATATGTTCCTATTGCTGATATTATTGGTTTTTTTTCTATATTTGTTAATGTTAAATAATAATCATTAGCAAATTTTTTCATTTCTTCTGTTGTAAATCCCATTGCATATAGTGCTGCTACTAAACTCCCTGAACTCGTTCCTGATATATAATCTATTTTTATATTTAAATCATCAATTGCTTTTAGTGCTCCAATATGAGCTACTGCTTGTAATCCTCCTCCTGCTAATGCTAATCCTAAACTCATTATCTTTTTGTTCCTCCCATTGTATTGTACAACTAAATTTTTCTATATATAAATAATGCTACTGCCAATCCTATTATACTTGCTATATTAATATTAATTGATAGTCCAAATGTTATTCTTAATACATTTAATTCTAATATCACAGGATTTTTTAGTCCAAATTCTTGTCCATATGATAACCAACTAAGCCAATCTACTTGTGCTGCTAATTGTCCCAATAAACCTCCTATTACTAATCCAGAGCATATAAATACTAGTAAAATCCATGTTCCTTTATCTCTTGCTGCCATTTTTACATCATTCCTTTCTTTTGTTTCTCTTCTTATTTTTATATAGTTATTGTTTTCTCCAATGTTACGCCTGCTGCATCTGTTAATTTTATTGTGTATGTGCCTTGTTTATCTACAATAAAACTAAAATCTTCTTCAGAAGTTATATCTTGTCCTACAGTTTTGTATGGGTTTGTATTTATTTTATATTGAACTGTACCTTTTCCTACATATTTAGAAAATTGTATATTTGATACTATTATTAGCCATTGATTATTAGTTAAATTTTGACTACTTAAATTAAAAGTTATACTACCACTTGTCACATTATTTGGTACATTCCATGGACTATCTAACTGACTTAAAGTATAGTAAGTTTCTCCTTTATATTTAAAATTTTCTAAACTAATAACTTTTCTCTGTTTTACATCTACTAAAAATTCTCTGTCTATTCCTTCTATACCTAATGAACTTATTACTTCATGATCAAACACTTTATAATTACTTGTATCAGTTTCTTGTAGTTCTGAAAAAATTTTATTGGCATTTTCTTGTACTTCTTGTGAAGTGCTTAGAAGATCTGTACCTACTGGTATTATTTCGTAATCTTTATATTTTTCATATAAAATATTTACTTCAGCCTGCATTATCTCTAATTCTTGCTTAAATTCATTAAACTTACTAGATTTTATTGTACTTAAACCAGAATATGTTGTAATACTAGCTAAAATCATCAAAACTATTACTGTTATTGCCAAACTTACTAATGTTACACCTTTTTCATTACTTTTTTTCATTAGTTTTCCTCCGTTTCATTTTTCACTCCTAATTCTAGTAATCTTTCTTCTATGTTTTCTGTTTTTCCGTTATAAGTCATATAATATGAATTCTCTCCTGTTGCAGCAGTAGTCTTCATATATATTGAATCAATTATTCCTGAAAGGAATAGATTTTTTCCATTTAACCTCATTAAATTATAAAATTCACCTTCTCTAACTACTATCATTTTATAACTAGGTATAGTTAATACAGGATATGAATTTGATAGTGTTGATGAAGTACATCCTAAATCTGTATATATAAAATCTGTTACTTGTTTTCCTGTTAAATCGAAAAAGCCCCATAAATTATTGTTTTTTATTGGTATTAACGAATCTGCTAATATATATTGACTTTCAATTCCATTTTGTGTAAATCTCTCTATGTTTATTCCTATTTGTTGATATTGTGGTTCGACTATTACATTGCCATTAATATCAGCTACTCCATATAAATTATTTTCTTTTAGTAAATATAATTCATTTTCATTATCCATCATTTTTATTTCATCATAGATTATTTTTATTTTTATATTTGCACTTTTGTCTATTACTCCAAATCTACCATCACTTTCAACTATAAAGTCTTTCGTATTAGGTACATATTTTATTGAACTATATTTTGTTTCTAATATTGCCTCTCCATTTAATGAATCTATTACTCCATATTGGTCATTTCGTTTTACTATTATCATATTTTCAAATATTGCTTTTTTATCAGAAAAAACTGTCGAATAATCTGTAATATTTAAATTAGTAGTACTCCATTCCACCAAGTAATCCATAGTATAAATGTCTATATTTTTACTCTCAGGTTTGTAGAAAATTTTAACATTAAATGCTTTTTCTATACCATCTATTGTTGTATATAAATCTCCGTCTTTTTCAAAAACTTTTTTATCTAAATCAATATATTCATAATCTGAATTGCCTCTAGTTTTAACTAATACACTTGAATCTAATGTAAACATTGCTATTTCATCTTCGTTTTTTACATAGCATTTACTTGTATCTTCTGATTTATATTTATAATCTCCATTGTAATCTTCATAATTAAAATATTCTGCAATTTTTCTTATTGGTATATACAATTCACTTCCATCTGCTGTTTCTTGAACTAAAAGTATTTTTTCTATTGAATTAGTTTTTTGTCCATCCAAAGTTATATTCGTTATAGTACCTCTTATATATATAATTCCATAAATAATTCCTATTGATATAATTATTAGAACAACTATACTAATAATTATTATAAGTGATAATTGTGGTTTCTTTTTCTTATTATATTCCTCATTATATAATTCCATGGAATCTCCTCCTATTTTTCGTAACCGTATCTTTTATAAAATTCTTCCTTAAAAGTTAATAAATTATCATTTTCAATTTCTATTCTAACTCTTTCCATTAATTTAGTCAAGAACCTTAAATTATGAATTGAAAGTAATCGTATTCCTAATATTTCATTTGCTTTTACTAAATGTCTTATATAAGCTCTCGTATAATTTTTACATGTATAGCAATCACATTCTTCGTCTAATGGTCTCCAGTCCCTTTCATATGTTGCATTTCTTACTACAACTTTTCCATTCCAAGTCATTGCAGTTCCATTTCTAGCGATTCTAGTTGGTAAAACACAATCACACATATCTATTCCTGCTATTGCAGCTTCTATTAAATAATCTGGTGAACCTACTCCCATCAAATATCTTGGTTTATCTTTAGGCATAAGTGGTGTTGTATATCTTAATATGTCTAAAAATTTTTCTTTAGGTTCTCCTACACTTATTCCACCTATTGCATAACCTGGTAAATCCAATTTTATTAAGTCTTTAACAGATTGTTCTCTTAAATCTTTAAAGAAACCTCCTTGTATTATTCCAAATAATGCTTGACTTTTGGTTGTATGTGCCTCTTTACATCTTTTTGCCCATCTTGTTGTTCTTTCCATTGAATTTTTTGTATATTCATATGTTGATGGATATGGACAACACTCATCAAATGCCATTATAATGTCAGCTCCTAAATCTTCTTCTATCTTCATTACACTTTCAGGTGTAAATACATGTTTACTTCCATCTAAATGTGATTTGAATTCTACTCCGTTTTCTGTTATTGTTCTTAATTCTCCTAAACTAAATACTTGAAATCCACCACTATCTGTTAATATTGGTGCATCCCATTTCATAAATTTGTGTAATCCTCCAGCCTCTTTTACTATATCTTGTCCTGGTCTTAAATATAGATGATATGTATTTGATAATATTATTTGTGCTTTTACTTCTTCTTTTAATTCTTCTGGTGTCATTGATTTTACTGTTGCTTGTGTTCCTACTGGCATAAATATTGGTGTTTGTATATCTCCATGTGGTGTATGTATTATTCCCCTTCTTGCACCAGTTTGTTTACATTCATGCAATAATTCATATGTTACAATTTTGTCCATTTTATCTTGATTCTCCTTGTTCTATATCTGTATTATTCTCTTTTTCTGTTGGTTCTTCTATTTTTTCTTGGCTAGAACTAATCTTAATATTATCTACAAATTTTTGATGTTCTGTTATATTCTTATTTACCAATTTCATAGTTCTTACTTCATTTAATGCTTTATTTTGAGCATCTAAACCAAATTTACTTTCAATCTCTTCAAAACTTAATTTAGGTTTAATATAACTGCTTGCATAACTTGAAATTGTATTTGCCATTCCTTTTGTTCCTCCTTGTAGTAATATTGCACTTGTATATTCTTTTGCTTTCATTGTTATATCATCTTCTTTTTCAGAATTTAACATTATAATTTTTCCATTATGATATATACCAATTCCAGGGTTTGTTGGATCTAATACTAAAGTTAAATTGTATTTAGATAAATCTACAAATGTTACTGCATGGTTTCCCACAATATTTTCTATCACTTTATCAAATATGCCATCTTCATTTTCTTCTGTTTGTTCTTGTTCATTAATAATTGTTTGATCCTCTTTTAATATGTTTCGTTTTATATCTGCTATTTGAAAGTTTCCATCATCACTTAATTGCACAGCCATAGTTCTTGCATTATATTCTGGATTTATTTCATTTAATTTTTTTGCCACATCACTAGCCATATTTCGACAAACTCCCTGTCCTTCCTCTGTTGCTAAATCTAATTCACTGAACCCTAATATATCTTTTTTTGGTTTACCATATCCTTTTATGTTTTCCCACATATCATCCATTACTTTCATAAAAATTTGTGTATCATTTAAGTTCATTGAATTAATCTCATTTGCATAGTCTGAAATTTTATTATTGTATTCTTCTATTTCATTTTGATATTTTATGCTATTTTCTTTTTTTGTTCCTTCTATATCTGAAGAAATAACTGCTGATGTACTCAAAAGAGCAATACCACCATACATTCCTATTTTTTTTATACCAAAAAGTATCTGTTCTTTTATTTTCCATAATTGAGCCCTTAATGTTCCTTTTTCTTCTTTTATCTCTTCATACATGGCTTTTATTAATAACTTATCATATTCATATTCTCCATATTTATTATAAATATCTTCATATCTTTTTTCTTTTATTAGTTTCTTTTTGTCTTCTTTTCTATATTTTTTATCCATTTTTCTCCTCTTTATTTACATTATAAACATTGCATCTCCAAAACTAAAAAATCTATATTTTTGTTTAATTGCTTCTTTATAAGCCTGCATTATATAATCTTTTCCTGCCAATGCTGATACTAGCATTAATAATGTTGATTCTGGTAAATGAAAATTCGTTATTAGTCCATCTATGCATTTAAATTTATATCCCGGATATATAAATATTTTTGTATCCCCTTCTGTCGCTTTTACTTGTCCATTTTCTTCTGATATTGTTTCTAATACTCTACATGAAGTAGTTCCTACTGCAATTACTCTTTTTCCTTGTGATTTTGTTTCATTTATTTTATTAGCATCTTCTTGTTTTATATAAAAGTGTTCTGAATGCATTTCATGTTCTTCTATATTTTCTACTTTTACAGGTCTAAATGTTCCTATTCCTACATGTAAAGTTACATTTGCTATTTTTACTCCTTTTTTCTCTATTTTATTTAATAGTTCTTCTGTAAAATGTAATCCTGCTGTTGGAGCTGCAGCAGATCCATTATATTGTGCATATACTGTTTGATACCTATTATTTTCTTTTAATTCTTTATGTATATATGGTGGTAGAGGCATTAATCCAATTTGATCTAATATTTCATTAAATATTCCATCATATTTAAATTGTACTTTCCTTGTTCCACCTGGCATTACATCTAATATTTCAGCTTCTAATCTACCTTCACCAAATATTACTTTTGTTCCTACATGTAATTTATTTCCTGGTCTTACTATACTTTCCCATATGTCTCCTTCAATTTGATTTAATAATAAAAATTCTACTTTTGCCCCTGTTTCTTTTTTTCCATATAACCTTGCTGGTAAAACCCTTGTATTATTTCTTACTAAACAATCTCCCTCATGTAAATATTCTAATATATCTTTAAAAATCTTGTTTTCTATTGTTTTTTCTTTTCTATTTAATATCATTAGTTTTGATTCATCTCTTTTATTTATTGGTGTTTGTGCTATTAATTCTTTTGGTAATTCATAATTAAATTCTGTTACTTTCAATTTGCTGATTCCTCTCCTTTTATAACTTCTTATATATTGTACTATTTTTTTGTATTTTTTTCAATGTTTTTGTAAATTAAAAAAATAATATTTAATCCTTTTTTGAATTAAATATTATCCTAATTTTTGATTGGTGTACCTTTTTAATTTTAAACTAATTTTTTTATTTTTGATGCATTAGCATCTCCAAGAGATTTTGATATTGAATCTTCATAAGACATTAAAATTTGTATAATATCATTTTTATCTTGTTTTCTGTTTTTTCTATATTCTTCCCAAAGTTTCTGATTTTCTTTCCAACGTTTTTCATTTTCTTCCCAACGCTTTCGGTTTTCTTCCCAAAGTTTCTGATTTTCTTTCCAACGTTTCTCATTTTCTTCCCAGCGTTTTTCGTTTTGTTCCCAACGTCTTAAATTTTCTTCCCAGTGAGCTGTTTCTATTTCCCTACTCTTTTGTATTTCTTTTTTATTTTCTTTTATATCTTCTCTTAAATAATTTATTGCTTTTATATTTTCCAACTGAAATGTATTCAATGCTTGCAAAATTTGTATGAGTAATTCTTTTTCGCTCATATGATGTTCCTCCTTTGAAATTTTTTTGATTTAAATATAAGATTTAACTTTTATAAATATGAATTAATAATTTTGATAGTACACCAAAGATTATTGTGCAAAAAGAAAAAAATAGAAGCACAATAATTAAAATTATGCTCCTATTATATTATTCAGTTTAGATATTGTCAAGATATTTTTATCGACAAACTTCGACATCAATCATTAAATTTTCGCCATTTATGTTCACTTCAGTATATTCTTTTCTATCCAAATTGTAATAAACTTTTTCTGTTAATGTTTCCTTTTTTATTGTCTCTTCAAATCTCTTCATAGTATTTTCTAACATTTCATTTTCTGTTACATATAAATTTATTTTATCTAATACTTCAAATCCTTTATCTTTTCTCATGTTTTGTACTTTTGATAAAATTTCTCTCACATATCCTTCCTCTTTTAATTCAGGAGTTATAGTTGTATCTAATACTACTCCCATCTCTCCTTCACCAGCAAACGCATATCCTTCTTTTCCTTGCATTGTTACTAATAAATTTTCTGATGTTAATGCAATTTGTGTATCATCTATGTCTATATATTCTATTCCTCCATTTTTTACTTTATTTGCTAAATCCATTTGATTTAGCTCTCCTAATTTTTCTTTTATTTTAGGTATTAATTTTCCATATTCTTTACCTAATACTGGCAAATTAGGTTTTATTTCAAAATGAACATATTCTGACATATTTGCTTTTATAACTACATTTTTTACATTTAATTCTTCTTTTACTATATTTCCATAATATTCTGGTAATGCATCTGCTGATATTAACATCTTTGAAAGTGGCTGTCTGTTTTTTATGTTTGAACTATTTCTAGCACTTCTTCCTAATTTTACTATTGTATATGCTAAATCCATTTCTTGTTCTAATTTTTTATCTATTTCTTTTTCATTTACTTCTGGCCAATAGCACAAGTGTATACTTTCTGGTGCTTGTTTTTGAATTCCTACAACTAGATTTTGATATATTTCTTCTGTCATAAATGGTACAAATGGTGCTGATATCTTACATAAATTTACTAATACTCTATATAATGTTGTATATGCCCCTATTTTATCATCTGTTAATTTTTCTCCCCAGAATCTCTCTCTATTTGTACGAACATACCAATTTGAAAGTTCATCAGTAAATTCTTCTATTTGTATTGCAGCTCCAGTTATATCATATTTTTCTAGTTTTTCATCTACTTCTTTTATTAATGTATTTAATTTTGATAGTATCCATTTATCCATTATGTTTTCTGACTTAAAGTTTGTATATTTTTCTGGATTAAATTGATCTATTTCTGCATATAGTACATAGAATGAATATACATTCCACAATGTACTTAAAAATCCTCTTTGTGTTTCTTGGACATTATTTAGTCCTAATCTTGTTGGTAACCATGGACTACTACATGTGTAGAAATGCCATCTTGTTGCATCTGCACCAACTTCATCTAGTAATACCATTGGATCTACACCATTTCCTTTAGATTTAGACATTTTTTGTCCTTTTTCATCTAGTACATGCCCTAATACTATACAATTTTCATAAGATGATTTATCAAATAAACATGTTGAAATTGCAAGTAATGTATAGAACCATCCTCTTGTTTGGTCAACTGCTTCTGATATAAATTGTGCTGGGAAGTTCTTTTCAAATAGTTCTTTATTTTCAAATGGGTAATGCAATTGTGCAAATGGCATTGAACCAGAGTCAAACCAACAGTCTATTACTTCTTTTGCTCTTTTCATTTCTTTTCCACAGTGTGGACATTTTAAGTAAACTTCATCTATATATGGTTTATGTAATTCTATGTTATCTGGTACATTTATTCCTTTTTGTTTTAATTCTTCTATACTTCCTATGCATTCTTGGTGTCCACATTCACAACTCCATATTGGTAATGGTGTTCCCCAGTATCTATCTCTTGATATTCCCCAATCTATAACATTCTCTAAGAATTTTCCGAATCTTCCTGTTCTTATTGTATCTGGATACCATTTTATTGTATTATTATTCTCTACAAGTCTATCTCTTAACTTTGTCATTGCAACAAACCAACTTTCTTTTGGGTAATATAAAAGTGGTGTATCGCATCTCCAACAATGTGGATATGAATGTAAATGTTTTTCTTTTGAAAATAATTTTCCATGCTCAGCTAACCATTTACATATATCTTCATTACAGTCTCTTACAAATTTTCCTGCCCATGGTTCTACTTCTTTTACAAATTTTCCTGATTTATCTACTAAATTTATAAATGTTATTCCATTTTGCTTTGATACTAAACTATCATCTTCTCCATATGCTGGTGCTATATGTACTATTCCTGTTCCTTCATCTATTGTTACATAATCTCCATGTATTACTTCAAATGCTTTTCCTTCTACTTTTGCAAATGGCATTAATTGTTCATATTTTGTTCCTAATAATTCTTTTCCTTTAAATTCTTTTACTATTTCATATTGTTTATCTTTTAATACTGTTTCTACTACATCTTTTGCTAATATATAGTTTTCATATTTTGGTTCTTCTTCTGTACCAATATTCGTTTTTGCCTCAACATATGTATATGATTTATTTAAACATAAAGCTAAATTTGATGGTAAAGTCCATGGTGTTGTTGTCCATGCTAATATATATGTATTTTCTTTTCCTACTACTTTAAATTTTGCAACACATGTTAAGTCTTTTACATCTTTATATCCTTGTGCTACTTCATGTGATGATAGTGCTGTTCCACATCTTGGGCAATATGGCATTACTTTATGTCCTTCATATAATAATCCTTTTTCCCACATTTGTTTTAATGCCCACCATACTGATTCTATATATTCATTATGGTATGTTACATAAGGATGTTCCATGTCTACCCAAAATCCTACTTTTTCTGTCATTTCTTCCCACATTTTTACATATGTAAATACACTTTCTTTACATTCTTTTACGAATTTTTCTACTCCATATTCTTCTATTTGCTCTTTTCCTGATATTCCTAATTTCTTTTCAATTTCTAATTCAACTGGTAATCCATGTGTATCCCATCCTGCTTTTCTGTCTACATGATAACCTTTCATTACTTTATATCTTGGTATTATGTCTTTCATTACTCTTGTTTCTATATGCCCTACATGTGGCTTTCCATTTGCTGTTGGTGGTCCATCATAAAATGTGAAATATCTTTGACCTTTATTCATTGCAAGATTCTTTTTGATTATGTCTTTCTTTTTCCACATCTCTGCTACTTCTTTTTCCATTCCTACAAATCCATTTTTTAATTCTACTTTTTTATACATATTTATACCTCCTTTTATAATAAATTTTTACTTTCTATTTCTTGTAATTCAAATCTATATTTTTGTTTAACATTAGGATATTTATTATGATCAACTTCTGAGATAAACATATCATATGGTCTAATATATAATTCATTATTTCCATATAATGCACGATACACAACATATTTTTCTTTTGTTTCTGAATGTATTGCAATATCTTCTACTAAATATAGATCTCCTTTAAAGTGCTTATACACCCCTTTTAATTTTAATTCTCTCATATTATCCTCCTTTAAATAAAAATATAAAAAGTCCTAACACACAGTTATCCTGCATGTTAGGACGAAATTACTATTCCGCGGTACCACCTATATTAGTATTTGATACTCTCTCTTTTTCTTTAACGCAGATTTACGACAATACTTACTGATTTTCAGTACTGTAACTAACTAGGTGATAACAAATAATTTTTACTTTCAAACTCACAGCTTTTGTTTGATTCTCTCTTAAGATATTATATTATTTGTGTTGTCCTCGTTTTTGTTTTTATATTTTGTTAAGCCTTTTTTGCAACTTCTACAACTGGATATACACTTACTTGCTTTTTGTCTCTACCTTTTCTTTCAAATTTTACATTTCCATCTACTAATGCAAATAATGTATCATCACTACCTTTTCCTACATTAGTTCCTGGATGTACTTTGGTTCCTCTTTGTCTTACTAGAATATTTCCAGCTAATACGAATTGACCATCAGCTCTTTTGACACCAAGTCTTTTAGATTCACTGTCTCTACCGTTCTTAATACTACCTTGACCTTTTTTATGTGCCATACTTCTCACTCCTTTCGGTTTTCGTCTAGTTTATATTTTTTATTATTCCAATTTTTTATTTATGCCTTTGTCTTTTCTGTTTTTACTGTTTTTTCAGCACTTTCAGCTTTTTCTGCTTTTTTTGCAGGTGTTTTTATTCCTGTAATTTCTACTTTAGTATATGGTTGTCTATGTCCTTGTTTTGTTCTTTCATTTTTCTTTGCTTTCATTTTGAAAACTATGATTTTTTTACCTTTACCATGTGAAACTACTTTTCCTTCAACTTTAATACCTTTTACATAAGGATTTCCTACTTGTATTTTATCATTATCAGATACTAATACTACTTTATCGAATGATACTTTTTTACCTTCTTCTGCATCTAATTTTTCGAAAAATACTACATCTCCTTCTGCTACTTTGTATTGTTTTCCACAACTTTCAATTACTGCGTACATTAAAAATGCACCTCCCTTATTTGTATACTCGCTAATCCTTAAATAAAGGTAGTTATTTATTCATAACTTTTAGTTACCTTGACTAAGCGGATTACAGTTATCTATTGTAACATATTGGTAAAATTTTGTCAACTAGTTTTTATCAATTTCAATAAAAGTTGTATCCATATATTTTTCTGCCTAATATATACTTTATTCATTTCTTACAAAAATACATTACTCTTTATAAGTAATGTATTTTCATTTGATAAATTATTATTCTTTATACAACACTTCTTTAGTTTTTCCATTAAATTTCAATTTTAAAATTATTAACAGGTATTATTCATAATTTACATAAAGAACAACTCGAAACCCAATACTGAAATCGCAACTAGTTAATACATCCCAGCCGTTTGCATGCACAACAGATTCGGTCGCACCATCACTAAAAGAACTACCTCCACGCGGAACAACAAACATGTTTTCACCCTTAATGGTATGACTTGTTGTCCATTCCCACATATTTCCCGCCATATCATATATGTTATAAACTTTAAAATCGTCACTTGCACCTGTAGCTAATTCTAATCTATTATTTCCAGTACCTTTTGGAGCAGTATTATCAGGTATTAATCCTTTTTCATATTTCTTGGCATAATCCCAAGCTGAACCATTCCATTCGTGCCTTGCATATAAACAGTTTATTTTTGTGTAATCTGTAGTTTTATTATTCCAATAATTTCCCCATTTTACTGAATTAGTTATAGTTTTTTCAGTATCACTACTTCCTAATATTCCATTAAATTTATTACATATTACATTCCATGCTTGACTGTCTACTAAAAAGCTATCAACACTACTATCTGCATCATACATGTTTTCTGCTACCATCTTTGAATTTGGTTGAGTAATAAGGTTCCATGCTTGCACTCCTTTTTTACTTACAGGTTTATAACTTTTTATTGAACTTGTTTCACTAGTGTTTCCTCTTCCTGAGCTAGTATATGTCGCTGCTTGGGTTGTATAGAAAGAAGTAGCTTCACTTGGAATTCCAGCTTCAAATCTTGCTATATAAAAGCCTCCATATGTTTTTATACTATTTTGTCCTTTTTCTATTTGATTTTCTGCTACCCAATTATCTGTTGGTAAATTATTTGAATAGGTTTTTTCAAGCATAGTTTTATCATCAGGTGTATATGTATCTCTCCAACCTAAACCATTTCCAGTTCCAGCCGTTGTTGCACTACCAGAAGTATTTCCATTGTCTTTATATTCATTATTAGATGACCAATGATTATCCATTACATCATCTTTTGCACTTGTATATTCTGTTTCTGTACATGGTATCCATACAAATTCATTTCCATTTGTATCATCTATTATTACTAATCCTGTACTTATCGTTTGTTCATCTTTTTGACTTGATACTCTAAATCCTTTAGGAATAGTTGCATAATCTACACCATCTGTATAATTATTTTTTATTGTTTTTGTTGCTACTTCTCCTGGTTTTAATTTTATATATTCATCGTAAATTTCCTCTATACGATTATTGTCCTTGGAATAGTTCTCCTGTATCTGTTTTATTTGTTGATCTTGCGTCTGGATTTTATTTAAATTAGATATATACACTCCTACTAACACAAATGTAAAGAACAAACATGCTAATAGTACAAATAATGTTATTGCTCCATTTTCGTTTGATTTAACACCTTTATTTTTCTTCTGCATCTTATCCACCTTTCATATATTTAATTATATAATATTAATTAAAATATGTTTATTATCTATTTGTTATTTCTTCTAAATCAAGAAGTTCTTGCCATCTTAAATCAACTTCTTTTTGGAATTCTTCTATCATCCATTCATTTCCTGGTTTAAACATATGTTTAAATCTTTTTTGAGGGCGTAAAAATTCTTCTATTGGAAGTTTCTTTGCTGGTTTGAATGTTATTTTATATTTTCCATCTACTACTTCATATAATGGCCAATAACATGTATCCACAGCTAATTTATTTATTTTCATTAAATCTTCTGTTGCATATCCCCATCCTCTTGGGCATGGAGCTAATACATTTAAAAATGCTGGACCTTCTGTATATATAGCTTTTTCTGCTTTCTCATATAAATCTTTAAAATTTGTCATTGCAAGTGTTTGACCAACATATGGTATATGGTGTCCTACCATTATTTTAGCTAAATCTTTTCTTGCTTGCATTTTTCCTGGTATTACTTTTCCAGCTGGTGATGTTGTTGTATCTGCGAATCTAGGTGTTGCAGATGAACGTTGGATACCAGTATTCATATATGCTCCATTGTCATAACAAACATATACCATGTCATGACCTCTTTCCATTGCACCTGATAAACTTTGTAATCCTATATCATATGTTCCTCCATCACCACCAAATGCTATAAATTTAGTATGCTTATCATCTGGTAATTTTTCTTGTCTTTTTAATGATTTATATGCTGCTTCGGCACCTGCACAAGTTGCTCCTGCACATTCAAATGCTGTATGTATAAATGAATCTGTCCATGCTGTATATGGATAAATAAATGTTGATACTTCCATACATCCAGTTGCATTTGTAACTACTGCATGATCTTCAGGTTTTAATGCTCTCATAACCATTCTACCAACTACAGGGGCTCCACAACCTGCACACATCCTGTGTCCTTCAGTGAATCTTGATGGCTTATTTGCTACTACATCTTTTAAATCATATGCCATATTAATTTTCCCCCTTTCTTAAACCTAAATATCTATATGGATTTTCAGTTTTTCCATTTTTTACTATTTCTTGTAAATCTGAATATACTGATTCTATTTGTTTTTCTGTTGTATCTCTACCACCTATACCATATATATAATTTATCATTGGAACACTTTTATTATTTACATACATTGCTGATGTTACATCTTCAAACAATGCACCACCTGCTCCATTTAATGAATCTGCTTTATCTAATATTGCAACTGCTTTTAAATTAGATAATGCTTCTGCAATTTCTTCTGCTGGAAATGGTCTAAACATTCTTAATTTTAATAATCCTGCTTTTACACCTTTTTCTCTTAATACATCTACTACTGCTTTTGTTGTTCCAGCAGTAGAATTCATACAAACTATTGCAATTTCTGCATCATCCAACTTATATTTTTCAAAAAATTCATATTTTCTTCCTGTCCATTTTTCAAATTCTTCTGCTACTTCTTTTATTACTTTTTTTGCATTTTTCATTGCTTCTGCTTGTTGTGCTTTATGTTCAAATAAATATGCTTGTAAATCTAATGGTCCAATTGCAATTGGCTCTTTATTATTTAATAAATAATGTTCTGGTTTATATTCTCCTACAAATTTTTTAACTTCTTCATCACTTTCTAATTGTATATTTTCTATTGAATGTGAAGTTATAAATCCATCTTGACATATCATTACTGGTAATAATACATTTTTATTTTCTGCTATTCTATGTGCCATTAACATATTATCATATGCTTCTTGATTATTTTCTGAAAACAACATTATCCAACCAGCATCTCTTACTCCCATTGCATCTGAATGATCATTATGTATATTTAATGGTCCTGATACAGCTCTATTTACTAATGCCATTACTATTGGTAATCTTAAACTTGATGCTATATATATCATTTCCCACATTAATGATAATCCATTTGCTGATGTAGCTGTCATAGCTCTTGAACCTGCTGCTGATGCTCCTATTGTTGCTGACATTGCACTATGTTCACTCTCTACTGCAACAAATTCTGTATCTACTTCTCCATTAGATACAAATGTTGAAAAATATTGTGGTATTTCTGTTGATGGTGTTATAGGAAATGCTGCAACTACATCTGGATTTATTTGTTTCATTGCAATGGCTGTTGCTTCATTTCCACTTAATCTTTCTCTTATACTCATATTATTCTACACCTTCTTCCTTCATTTCTATTGCTGCAAATGGACATACTTTTGAACATACTCCACATCCTTTACAATAGTCATAATTGAAATCTTTTCTTTTTAAATCTTTTCCTACAGGTATTGAATTATCTGGGCAAACAGGAAAGCATAATCCACATTGTTTACATTTTTCTT
This sequence comes from uncultured Clostridia bacterium, assembly GCA_947630445.1. Taxonomy (GTDB): domain Bacteria; phylum Bacillota; class Clostridia; order TANB77; family CAG-508; genus CAG-269. The sequence goes on from CANRHQ010000002.1 coordinate 17,045, forward strand.
CTATCCAAACAGGTTTCATACTTCTCCAATCTCCTGTTTTAAATTCTTTTGCATTTCCTGCATTATATATATTTCCACCTATTGTTAACTTATTCATAGGTGTTTTTGCATTTATTTCTGTCATATCTTTTTTACCTCCTTCAATGCTAATTCTAATGCTTTCATATTTCCATCTATAACTTCTGGTTTTTTAGCAAATTTATGTTTAAAAGAATTTTGCATGTCTGCAAGTAGTTCTTCATCTGTCATTATTCCTGTTACTTTTACAATTGCTGCAAGCATTGGTGTATTAGGGAAATATTTTCCTAATGCTTCTTCTGATACTTTTCTAGCATCTATTGTATATATTGCTCCTTCATATCCATTTAAAACTTTCTTTAAATATTCAGGTGATTTAGTAGTATTTATAACAATTGCTCCTGTTGTTTTTAATCCTGCAGTTACAGGTACTGATTCTAATAATGTATCATCTACTACTACTACATAATCTGGTTCATATATATTGCTATGTATTGTGATTGGTTTATCACTTATTCTGTTATATGCTGTTATTGGTGCTCCCATTCTTTCTGGTCCATATTCTGGAAAACCTTGAATGTATTTTCCTGTGTTAAATGCTGCATCTGCTAACAATAATGAAGCAGTTTTTGCACCTTGACCACCTCTACCATGCCATCTAATTTCAATTAAATTATTCATGAAATTTAGCCTCCTTCTTTATATTTATGTTCTACATAAATTCATCTTGTATTTCCAAGATTGCTTTCAGTATATTCTTATTTTATTTTAATGTCAAGTGTTTTTGAATCGGGTGTATAAAATTTTCACTTTTATCTAATCACATATTTTTTAAATAAAAAAAAACGAGATTTTTGAATCCCGCTTTTTATTTTAGTTAATCTTCTCCACATCCATTACAATGTGAACAATGTCCTCCACATTCTTCACTATCATCTTCTACAAATTCATAAATATCTTCTTGAATGTATGCTACATTTTTTTCAAGTTCAGCAACTCTTTTTTCTAATTTTTCTATTTTTTCAATTAATTCTTTTTCTGTCATAACAAAAATTCCTTTCCTTCTAATAAAGACAGATTATAATTTTTATACTCTTTCCATATATTCACATGTACGAGTATCAATTCTTAATACATCACCTATATTTACAAACATAGGAACTTGTAATTCTAATCCTGTTTCTAATGTTGCTGGTTTTCCTGATGTTGTAGTTGTATTTCCTGCAAATCCTGGTTCTGTATATGTAACTTCCAATTCAACAAAAATTGGTGGTTCTACTGCAAATACTTTTCCTTTGAATGATAATATTGTTACTTCCATGTTTTCTTTTAAATACTTTAAGCAATCTCCAATATCATCTTTATTTAATGGCATTTGATCATAAGTTTCATTATCCATAAAGTAATACAATTCTCCATCATTATATAAATATTGCATAGCTTTTCTTTCAATTTCTGCTCCTGGAAATTTGTCTGATGGATTAAATGTTTTTTCTAAAACAGCACCTGTTATTACATTTTTTAATTTTGTTCTAACAAAAGCTGCTCCCTTTCCTGGTTTTACATGTTGAAATTCTACTACTCTATAAACTCCTCCATCCATTTCAAATGTTGTTCCATTTCTAAAGTCTCCTGCCATATATACTCCTGCCATACTAATTCTCCTTTCAATTTCTTACATAAATTTAAACTCTTTTTCCATTTTACACCATATTTACATAAAAATCAAGTCTTTATTTAATAATAACATACTTCTTAGGTGATTTTGTTAATGCTTCACATCCACCTTTTGTTATTAATACAGTGTCTTCTATTCTAACTCCAAACTGACCTGTTATATAAATTCCTGGTTCATCTGTAACAATCATATTCTCTTTTAAAATACTTTCTGAATTAACTCCTAATACTGGAGCTTCATGTATTTCTAATCCTACTCCATGTCCTAATGCATGTATTAAATCATAATTGTGTAATCTAAAATCATTATCTACCATTTTGCTTACTTGTTTAGTATTAGAATTTTCTCTCATATCTCTTAATACTTGTTCTTGATTTTTTAATACTAATTCATATATAGGTTTTACATATGCTGGAACTTCTCCAACAAAAAATGTTCTTGTCATATCTGAACAATATCCATTAATTTTACAACCCATATCAATTGTTACTATATCTACTTTTTGAATTTTTCTTTCTGTTGGTACTGCATGTGGTTTAGATGAATTTTCTCCAGATGCTACTATTGTATCAAATGCAATTCCTTCTGAATGTTTATAATAATAATAATCTATCTCTCTTGCTATTTGTTTTTCAGTCATTCCTGGTTTTATATAATTTAATATATATGTATAACAATCATCTGTAATTTTACAAGCCTTTTGAATATTTTCTATTTCTTCTTGGTCTTTTACTAATCTCTGCTTTTCTATCATTTTTTCTGTTTCTACCAAGTTGTTTATTTTATATTTGTGCATATATTCTTTATATTTTGCATATGTAACATAATTTTCTTCAAACCCTACATTCTCGCAAAACATAAAAAAGTTTTCATAATCATCTAGTGTTAATCCCCTAGAATCATATACCACTATTTCATCAAATAATGTTAATGTATTGTGCACATCTTCTATATATCTACCATCTGTTATAAAAATATTTTCTTTTCTTGTTACTAATAAAACTCCTTCTGCCTGAATATTTGTTAAATATCTTATATTTATAGGATTTGATACAATCATTCCTTGTAAATCCAAACTCAATAACTTATTTCTAAGCCACTGCATCTTTTGGTTCATATTATTCTCCTTTCAAAATTTCATTATCCTTTATACATTCCTAATGTGAAAATTGTCATTAAGGCTGTTAGTAATGTTTCAAATGGTATAAATATACTTATAAATGTTGCAATTACTATAAATGGTCCAAATGGGATATATTCATTTGATTTTTTTATTTTGCTTAATATTAACACAATTCCTAAAATGGCTCCTATCAAAAATGACATCATTGCTATTATGACTATATTGGTAACTCCAAAATATAATCCTAATGCTCCCATTAATTTTACATCACCAAGTCCCATTGCTTCTTTTCCATAAATTAGTCCACCTATTAAAGTTATAGCTAAAAATATTCCTCCTCCTGCTAACATTCCTAATAACATATCTATTGTTATTGCTACATTTGATGTTCCGAATAAGAATGCTATTATAAGTCCAATTTCAAACATCGTTAAATTTAGTCTATTAGGAATTATTTGTAATCTATAATCTATAACAAATGCTGACAGTAACATTGGTGTTAATATTAAATATTTTATTAAGTTTAAGTTTCCTATAAAAGTACGTTGTACACCAAATTTATATACTAATCCTATATAAATAGCAACTGTAATCATCATTAATATATAATTAGGTTTAAATCTCACTTTATATTCTTTAAATATTTCTTTTGTAAACACTTTCTTATACTCTGGTAGTCTTTCATTAAGCCAATCTACAAATTGTCCTACAATTAATCCTACTATTGCTGCTAATAAATAAAAGCCTATATGTGTATCATTTATATACATTTAATTTTTCCTTCCTTTGTTTTTTATATCTATTTTTTATTACATTTTCTATTGGTCTTTTTATCATAGTTATCCATATATCTTTTTCTGCAATTGGATCTACTAGAATTGTAAACATTTTACATCTATTACCACCTATTACATCTGTAAATATTTGATCTCCAACTACTCCTATATTCTCTGGTTTTTCTTCTATTATTCTCATTGCCTTTTTTAATCCAGTTTTTAATGGTTTTTTTGCAAAATAACTGTATTGTAATTTTAGTTTTTCAGCAACTGTTTTGACTTTATCTTTTTTATTTGAGTTTGATAATATATATAATTTTATTCCATTTTCTTTTAAATCTTTTATCCATTCAATTGTTTCTTTTTTTAAATTTTTATCATAATCTATTAATGTATTATCAACATCCAATATTAATGCTTTTATTTCATTTTCAGCAAGAAAATCTTTTTTTATTTCTGTTACATCTCTAAAATATGCTTTTGGATATATTAATGCCATGTAAACCTCCTAATTTATTAATATATTAACAATATGATTTAATTTTGTCAATAATTTATCCTTCAAGTTGTGTATAAATTTTATAATCTCTCATAATTTTTCTAACATAAGAATTAGTTTCTTTATAAGGAATGTTTTCAATGTCTGAACCATTTGATTGTATTATTCCACTTTTTAACCATTTGTCAACATTTCCAATTCCAGCATTATATGCAGCTAATGCAATTTCTATACAATTATACTTTTCAATTAATGTTGCAATATATTGTGTTCCTAATTTTATATTTGTATCAGGCTCTAATATACTGTCTTGTGTTAATTTTATTCCATCCTTATCTGATATTTCTTGTGCTGTATCATACATTAATTGCATTAAGCCTTGTGCATTCTTTTTGGATATAGCATTTGGATTAAAATTGCTTTCTACTTTTATTAATGCGTAAATTAAGTTTTCTTCTACTCCATACTCTTTTGAATATTTATTTACATATTCTTCATAGTCTTTTTGATATATGAATTTTAGCATTGGTTTATTTAAACATATAATTATTATGGTAATAATAATTATTGTAAGTATAAATTTTATCTTTGTGTTCAAGTTGTTATTCTCCTTTTATTTGCAGTCATACCAATTTGTTGCTTCAGAGACTTCAGCAATCAATGGTACATTTAATTTCATAGCATTTTCCATTGAATTTTTTAAAATATCCTTTACAATATCAACTTCATCAAGTGTTGATTCTAGCATCATTTCATCATGTACTTGAAGAACAATTTTAGTTTTTAAACCTCTTTCCTTAAGTTCCTTTAAAACATTAATCATAGCAATTTTCATAATGTCTGCCGCTGTTCCTTGTATTGGTGTATTCATTGCTACTCTTTGTCCAAATTGTCTTACCATATAATTATTAGATTTCAATTCAGGTATATATCTTCTCCTTTTAAATAATGTTTCTACATATCCTACTTTTTTAGCACTTTCTACAATTTCATTCATAAAATTTTTTATTCCTATATATTGTTCTAAGTATTGATCTATATATTGTTTTGCTTTTTTTCTTGATATTCCTAATTGTTGTGCTAATCCAAAATCACTTATACCATATACTATTCCAAAATTTACAGCTTTTGCATTGCTTCTTTGTTCTTTTGTTACTTCCTCTATTGGAGTATTAAATACTTTTGATGCAGCTTGTTTATGAATATCTTCTCCATTTATAAATGCTTGAACCATATGTTCATCATTAGATATATGTGCTAAAACTCTTAATTCTATTTGAGAATAGTCTGCATCAATATACAAACTTCCTTCTGCTGGTTTAAATACTTTTCTTAATTTTTTACCTAATTCAAATCTTGTAGGTATATTTTGAAGATTAGGTTCTGTTGAACTTATTCTTCCAGTAGCAGTAATTGTTTGATGAAAGAATGAATGTATTCTTTTGGTTTTTGGATTTATAAATGGTTTCATTCCTTCAACATATGTTGAATTTAATTTCATTAATTGTCTATATTCTAATAACTTTTCTATTACTGGATGTTCTTCTACTAATTTTTCTAAGACATCCACATCTGTTGAATATCCATTTTTTGTTTTCTTTATGATTGGTAATTTTAATTTTTCAAATAAAATTTCTCCCAATTGTTTTGTTGAATTTATATTAAATTCTTCTCCACATAATTCATAGACCTCTTGGGTTAATATTTCTAATCTTTCTTTTAATTGTTTTCCATATTCATCTAATTCTTTAATATCAACATACATACCATTCCATTGCATTTCTGCAAGGACTTCAACAGTTGGCATATCTATGTTTTTAAATAACTCAATCGCATCTATTTCTTTCAATTTTTCTAGAGTTATTTCTGCTAATCTATAAATTTCTTCAGCATATAGACAATTTATTATTTTTTTACTATCACCCTGATTTTCTCTTTCCATATCAAACAATGATGTTTGTTCATTTTCTTCTTCTTTTATTCCAATACTTTGTAAATATTCTGAATTATCTACTTCTAAATAATCTCTAACTATAACATCCATTGTATATTTACTTGTTGGATTTAATATATATGCAGCAACTTTTGCATCATATACTATATTATTAATTGTTATTCCTATTTGTTTTAACAATATATAGTCTTCAGCTAAATCATAACCATATTTTTCAATATTTTTATCTTCAAATATTAGTTTTAATTGTTCTAAAAAATTCTGATGTTTTCTTATATAGTATAATTTATTTTCAGAATATATACTTATTCCTGTAATATCTTTTTTTATTATATCTTCTTCATTTTGATTTTCAGATGTTTCTAAAAAGTAATATAATTTCCCGTTTAATTCTGGAATTTTATTTGTCTCTATAATTTCTAATTCTTTCTTTTCTGTTTTTTTAATAGGTGATTCTGCATTTCTCAACCCAAATCTTTCGATATATCTATTAAAACGTAATTCTTCAAATATCTCTAATACTTTTGGTCTGTCCCATTCTTCTAGTTTTATATCTTCTAGCGTATCTTCAATTGGTACTTGTGTATTAATTTCTCCTAATTTTCTTGATAATTCTGCCATTTCTTTATTATTAACTATATTTTCTTTTTGTTTTCCTTTTAAGTCATCTTCACCTAATTCTATTTTTTCATATAATTCTTGTACAGTATGATATTTTTGTATTAATGATATTGCTGTTTTAGGTCCTATTCCTGGAACTCCAGGTATATTATCTGATGTATCTCCTTGTAATGCTTTTACTTCTATTAATTGTTTTGGTTCTAATCCATACTCTTCTAGGATTTTTGCTCTATTATAGTTTTCAGTTTCAGTTTTTCCAGCTTTTGTTCTTGGGATTCTTATTGTTATATTATCACTTGCTAATTGAAAAGTATCTCTATCTCCTGATAATATTGTTACTTCTAATCCATTTTTTTCTCCATATTTAGCAAGTGTTCCTAGAATATCATCTCCCTCATATCCTTGTTTTTCTATTATATCTATATTCATTGCTTTTAATACTTCTTTTATAACTGGCATTTGTTCGGCAAGTTCATCTGGCATACCATGCCTATTAGCTTTATATCCTTCATATAATTCATGTCTAGCTGTTGGACCTTTTAAGTCAAATGCAACTGCAATATATTGTGGTTCTATATCTTCTAATATTTTAAATAATATTGATAAAAAACCATATACTGCATTTGTATATTTACCATCTTTTGTTGTTAACATCTTACTTCCCATTATTCCATAAAATGCTCTGTTCATTATACTATTTCCATCAATTAAAACTAACTTTTTCACTTTTTTTCCTCCATTTATTTGTTATAATCTGCCATGCTATAAATAAACATATAATTATCCCTACAAATTGAATATCATATATATAACTTTCTGCTCTATACATATAAATACTGTTTGCTATTTCCGATATTAATGACAAACCAATTATATTTTTTATAGTATTTGGTCTTTGCCACATTATAGTTGCAAATAACCATATTAAATACCATTGTTGAAATGTTGTTAAAATTAATAAAAATAGTATTAACGTTATATTATATTTTCTTAACATTTCTATTAATCTTTTTCTTTGTTTAAATAAAAATTCTAGACAAATGCAAATAAACACATAAACAAATGATGTTATAAATACAATTCTTATTAAATTAACTTTTAAATCTAATGTTAGTAGAGCAGAATACATTGATTTTGAATATTTACTGTTTTGAGCCATCATTGCAAATAATACATTTATATCTTTTAGATATGGTATATATTCTATTAATAAAATTAGTAAAAATATTATTCCATATTGAATACATCTACAAAATCTTTTTAATATAGATTTTTCATATCTAAAATAATATAATATTATTATTGGCAATAAAAGTACCGAAAAATATTTTATTCCTGTTGCTATTGCTAAAAATAATATGCTTAATAATAGATTTTTCTTTTTACATAAGAAATATAGTGTTAGTAAAATAAAAAATACTACTATTATATCATTATGTACATTTCCAATAAATTCTAATAATATAAATGGATTTAATCCATATATAATTACAAATTTTTTCATATTACTTATTTTATATATTAAATAACAATTTAATATATGTATCATAAGATTTATAAGTTTAAATACTATTAGACATATATCAATATTCTTCATTGATATTGCTGTACATATTTTAAATATTAATTGTGATATTGGTCCATATACTACTGTTGTATTTGCCCAAAAATTATTTGCTCCCTGTTCTAATATTTCATCATCTATATTATCTTGGTTTTTAGTATAATATTCTTTCATCGTTACATAATATGGATTTTGCTTGTATTTCGAATCTAGCTCACCAACACCCATATAATAAAATACATCTGAACTTGTCCATGGTAACATTATAAAAAATATTAGACTAACTATTATCACATATTTTAAAATTGATTTTATATCTTTAAAGATTTCCTTTTTTCTAATAATAAGTAAATAAACTAATGATAATGCTATAAATAATATTAAATATATACTTGTTGATAATATTTTATTTACTTCTGTATTTATTGCAAAATTATAATATATAGTAAAACCCATTATAGTCTTTTTTTGTATTATATATATTATTGATGGAATTATTAAAGTTATACTTATTAATATATAAACAAGTTTTATTATTTTATTTTTCATTATTTATCCCCTTTGTATTTCTATTTTTGTATTCTCATCTACATTTTGTAATATTTTTTTCATAATATATTTATTTATAGCTATACAACCAGCTGTAAATTTATTTTTAATACAATGTAAAAATATAGCACTTCCTTTTTCAGGTATATTATATGGATTTGTTTTTAATTCTACTAAATACTCATATTGTATAGGAAAATCTATTAAGTGTTCTGCTGAAGTCCAATCCTTTTTATGTGTTGTTGATATATCTACTAATTGATTGTAATATTTTGATTTTGGATCATCTATCCAATACATATTGGGTGAAATTTGTTTGTATTCTAGTTTGGTATTTATCTGTTCTTTTGGATGTATTCCTAATGCAATTCCTACTTTAAATTCTCCCATAGGTGTTTTGCCATCTCCTTCTCTTTTGTTTTCTGTTACTCCATTTTTACCAATAAAAGCAATGGTTTTTATATTACATTTAGGAAATTCTAATATAGTGTTATTATTTTTTTCTAAAATTTTAACATATATTTTATTTTCTATGTGTCATTCTCCTTTCAATCCTTTTTTATAGTATAACTTTATATTTTCTTTTAAATCTTCTGCTAATATTTTCCTCCTTTATAATATGTCTTCTTCTGAATAATGGCACTTAAACCTACATTATTTTTACTTTTTATTATATTCTTCTCCCACAAAAGTAAAATCTTTTCCTATTTCTAATATAAAATCTTTCATATTTGAAATAATTGCTTTTTTTAAATCTTTTTCTGAATACTGATTTGGTAAGTCTAAAAATTCTAAACTATAAGTATCTAATATTCTTGTATTTGGATAATCCTCTTCTCCTACTACTTTAACTAAACTTTCATTAGCTTTTCCATCTGATAACATATATCTATGAAAATAACCACTATTAATTTGTCTATCCAATTCTCTTTTTGAGTAATTATTTTTTATGCACATTCTTATATAAAATTCTTTTTCTTCTATTGTTTTTGTCATACTTAAAATCATTAAATTATTAGTCCAACTAATTTGTGTCACCAGTGGTGACACAATTGGATAATCCTTATATGTTTCATAAAACTGTTTCATCCTATAAATTCCACGTCTATTAAATCCTTTCATTGTTGGATATTCTCTTTTCATAAACTCTACTAACTTATCTATAATCTTTTCTCCCCAATTAGCATCATTTACTTTTTCACTTATATATTTTCCAAAATCCCAATATAAAGAAATTAATTCTTCATTTACTTTTTTATAAGCATTATTTCTTCTTGTTTCTATCATATTTATGATTTCTTTAAAATAAGTTCTAAATCATTACTCAATAATATTATCCTCCTATTTAACTTTTTTCATCTAAATAAGGTACTTAAACCAACATTTTTTTATCTTTTTCTATTTGGTTTTTATATCTTTCTTCCTCTGAACAATATACTTAACCCCACAAAATTTTATTGTAATTTTTTTATATCTTCTCCCATAATTTCAAGATAATCTTTTTCAGCTTGAGTTAAATGAGCTTTCATATATTTATCATATTCTTTATGTGCCTTTTTTAATGCTTTTTCATGTGAAATTGTTCCTGCTCCATTCAAAATATCTTTATGCGTCATCGTTAAAAATCCATCTAATTCCTTTGTCCAATCTTTCATTGTCATAGGATGCATATTTAAAGCATTAATTTCAGCAACATCTAAATAAGCTGATACCATTCTATTTAATAAATCTAGTTCTTTTTCTGTTAAATAATTTTTAGCAACTTCTGTTTCTGCCCTTGTAGGCATGTTCCCTTTAAAATTAGTTAAACCAATATTTTCTTTTTTGCTATCTACTCTATTAAATATTACTTCTGCTGCTGTGTTTCTGTGTACTGCATAATGCATTTTATTTTGAACGGTTTTGAAAAATTCTTTTGTTTTTTCATCTTTTGCATCATAATCGATACTTGTTGCATAAATATCTAAAATTTTTCTCCAAAACACTTTTTCAGATGAACGAATATCTCTAATTTTTTCTAATACTTCTTCAAAATATACTCCTCCACCATTATTTTTAAACCTATCAACATTTAAATTATATCCTTTTATTAAATATTCTCTTATTAATTTATTTGCCCATATTCTAAATTGAGTACCACGAATTGATTTTACACGATATCCAACTGATATAATTAAATCTAAATTATAGAATTTTGTTTTATAGTTTTTTCCATCTGAGGCAGTTGTCAAGTTTTCCTTGACAACTGAAGTTTCATCCAATTCTTGTTCTTCCAATATATTTTTTATATGCAAACTTATATTTTGTTTTGTTGTGTTAAAAAGTTTCGCCATTGCATTTTGAGTCAACCAAACATTTTCATCTTCAAGTCTTACTTCTATCTTAACTTGTCCATCATCAGAAGTATAAATTAATATTTTATTATCATCTTGATTTTCTATTTCATTATCCATTAAATTCCTCCTTTCTTATTACTTTAGCTTAATTATAAGCATTGGTTCTTCTAGTTTCTATCATATTAACGATTTCATTAAAATTTAGTTCTGAATTATTACTCATTCTTAATCATCTCCTAGTTTTTATAAAATTAGAATATAATATTATTAAAACTTATCATCAACTATTTCTTTTATTTTTTCAATATTTACTTTAGCTTTGTATAAAACTAAACACATTACTATTTTTTCAACAATAACATACGCTATTATATCTATATCTGAAAATAATACTTCGTCTTTCATATTTCCATGAGATATTTTATTTCTTGTATTTTTAAAATTATTTGCTATTTGTTCGTTTAATTCATCATCTGAAGAATAATTTATACGATAATTTTCAATCAAATTCTTTTTAGTATTAGTTATACAATCTTTAAATAAATTTAATGTATATTTTATTTGTTCTTTTAAACTTCCTTCCATCTTCTCTATATCTGATTTAAACCAATGTAATATTTCTTTATTTTGAGTTATCTTTTCCTCCTTAATACTATTGTCTATAAAATCAATAACTTTATTTTTTAACCTTTTATAATTTTCATCAGCATCGCTTTTATAATTTGGAAAATTTATATCAAACCATGACTCGAATGCAGAAGATATATTTGAATATTTGTTTATTGTAATTTTTAATTCTTCATTTTTATTTAAGCTATAATAATTTTTATATGCATCTTTCATATTTACAATTAAATATAAATCTTTGATATTTTCTTCTATTTGTTTATACTGTACACAATTTAATGAGTCTGGCAAATCTAATTTTTCTTCATCTTCAACGTAACAATAAAAGTCAAATGTATATTTAATATTTCTAATTATTTCATCATCTTTTATCTTTCCGTTTGAAATTAATTTAATTTCACTAAATTTGATATATTTTCTATTATATAAAAATTTAAACAATCCACAAACTTTTCTATAATATTCAATTACATCCCCAATATTTTTCTTGTTTTTAAATTTAATCTCTAAATATGATTTTATCATTAAAGGAGTATTAGGGTGTTTATTGCCTCTTGATATGTTTTTATTAATTCCAAAATAAAACAGGTCTCCTTCAATTTCAATTTCATTATTATCCAATACATTAAAATTTATTTTTATGTCCTTATTATCGCTAAATTCTGTATTTATAATTTTTTGTGGGTCAAAAAATTTATCTATACATTGACCATAAAAAATCATTGAGTCAAAATTATCAATCTGTGGTAATGGGCTTATCGCATTTGAATTTCCTATTATATAAGCTGGAACGAAAGCCTTATAAATTCCTCCTGTTTGTTTTACCAATTTCAAATTTATAAAAGTAATTCTATAACCAGAACTTGTTATTCCTTCTAATACTAGATTATTATCAATAGTTCTCTCTTTCAAAGTTTGAAAAAAAGTGTCCCATATATTATCTAAAGAATCGTCTGGTATTAATGTTAAAATATTATTCATATAATAAAATCCGTATTTCTTTGACTCATATTCTATTTTTCCTTCAATTATATTTTCCATTCTATTTCTCCCAAATTAATACTTTTTGTTCTTCGAAAATATTTCTTATATGTAAACTTATATTTTGTTTAATTGTATTAAAAGTTATGTCATTAAGAATTTTCTTTCTTTTTTAAATTTTTAGAATAATAATAAATATCAGTACACTTTAAATCTTCATCCCATATTTCTTTATCATAATTATCTATAAAAAAATTCTTAATTGTCTTTTCATACCTATCAAATCCCTGTTTTACATAGAATGGTATATTATTTTCTGTTGTTCCAACTAACATTTTTTTATATCTTTGTTTATAATTATCAGCTAGATATTTTATCATTTTTTTCGCATATCCTTTTCCTCTAAATTCTTCTTTTGTTACTATATTTTTTAATTCTACTGTATCATTATCTAATTTTGTTACTACTGCTATGCACGCTACATCATCTTTATATCTTAAGACAAATACTTCTCCATCTATTAAATACTTCTCTATCATCTTTTCACTTGGATCTGCTTCAAGCAATAAACCTATATATTGATTTTTGTCATTTTTTTCTTTATTAATTATAATATTTCTTTTAACTGGTAAAAACTCAAATCCCTCTGGTAAATTTGGTTTTGTATTTGTGCGGGTTATAAATATTTGTTCTTCTGAAAAAACACAACCACAATATTTTTGCATATATAAACCTAATTCTCTAGCTTCTTTTTGTCCTTCTCTAAAACCTGGTCTAAAATCCCTATATAAAAATGTTAAATCATATTTTTTAGCAACTTCTTCTCCTAATTGTTTTAATACTTCATGTTGCTGATATGGGCTAATTAATAATGTTGTTGAAAAAGTATCATATCCATTTTCTTTTGCAAATTTAGCTGTTTGTTCTAATCTAATTTTATAACAATATTTTGAACATCTATTTTCTAAATCATTTATAACATTTTTGCAAAATTCTCTTAATCCATAATCTTCTTCAAATATAGCTTGTACCCCTATGCTTTCTGTATATTGTTTTAAAGCATCTCTCCTTGCCTTATATTCCATATATGGATGTATGTTAGGATTATACCAATATACTGTTGGTTCAATATCTTCTCCTCTTAAAGATTTTATGCAATACACACTACATGGTGCACAACATGTATGTAATAGTAATTTCATTATAACACTCCATTCTTATAAATTATCCTAAATATGGATACCCCAAATGTTCATATGCACCTGGTAGTACCACTCTTCCTCTAGGCGTTCTTGAAATAAATCCTATCTGTATTAAATATGGTTCATATACATCTTCTATTGTGTCTACTTCTTCTCCTAATGATGTTGCCAATGTATCAATTCCTACAGGTCTTCCTTGGTATTGATTTATCATTAAATCTAACATTTTTCTATCTGTTTCATCTAATCCTAATTCATCTATTTCTAATTGATTTAACGCATGTTTTGTTATTTTTAATGTTATTTCTCCATTTCCTAAAACAGAAGCATAATCTCTTACTCTTTTTAACAATCTATTTGCAATTCTTGGAGTTCCTCTTGCTCTCCTTGCTATTTCAACTGCTGAATCATCATCTATATTTAAGTTTAATATTTTAGCTGATCTTTTAACAATTGTTGACAATTCTTCAGAATTATAAAGTTCTAGTTTATGTATAATACCAAATCTATCTCTTAAAGGTGTTGTTAATGAACCAGCTTTAGTTGTTGCACCTATTAATGTAAATTTAGGCAAATCTATTCTTATTGATTTAGCACTTGGACCTTTTCCTATTACAATATCTAATGTATAATCTTCTAATGCTGGATATAATATTTCTTCAACATTTTTGCTTAGCCTATGAATTTCATCTATAAATAAAATGTCATATTGTGATAAGTTCGTTAATATAGCTGCTAAATCCCCTGGCTTTTCAATTGCTGGTCCTGATGTTATTTTTATATTTGCATTCATTTCATTTGCAATTATATTCGCTATAGTTGTTTTTCCTAATCCAGGAGGTCCATAAAATAAACAATGATCTAATGCTTCTTTTCTTTTTTTGGCTGCCTCTATATATATTTTCATATTATCTTTTACTTTTGTTTGACCAATATATTCATCTAATGTTTGTGGTCTTAATGAGTTTTCTAATTTTTCTTCTTGTATATCTTCTAATTCTGGTCTTATATTAAAATTCTCTTCCATTTTTATGCTCCTTTTAATTTATATTCGGATTATATCAGATATACTCGATGTTTTCAATATAAAAGAGTAGAATTTCTTCTACTCTTTACATAATTATTTCAAATATATTGATGGGTCTAAATATTCTCCATCTTTTAATAATTCAAAATGTAAGTGGCTTTCCATACTACTTTCAAAAGAGGCTGTGTTTCCAACAGTTCCAATAGTTTGTCCTTGTTCTACTTCCTCTCCTTCAACTACAAACTCAGCTGTTAATAAATTTGAATATACTGTTTGGTAACCATCATCATGTTCTATTACCACTGTTAACCCATATCTTGGATCATTAACTATTGATTTTATAATTCCACTTTCAGCTGATTTTATAACACTCGTTTTATCTGCTTTTATGTCAATAGCTGTATGTGTAATCCATTCTTTCAATGTTTCTGAATATATTAGATTATCTTTTGCAAATTCACAAATAATCTCACCTTCTGCTGGTTTTATAAATGTTACTTCTTTTTTTGTTTCAGTTACTGCTGGTGTTTCTGTATTTTCTTCAGTTGAAATATTTTGTTCAACTGGTGCATTTGTTTGCGTATTTGTATTTATAATTGTATCTGGTTCATCTGTTTCAATGCTTGTAGGATTTTCTTCTTCTATAATATTACTATTTTCTTGCTCTTCAATTGTTTTTCCTATATCTGTACTTGCATTTTCTGTATTTTCATTTTCAGTTGTCTCATTTTTTTCTAAAATGTCTCTTGTGTTTTCTCCAATTTCTACTTTTTCTGATGTATTTGTCATCATATACATTATTATTCCTAATGAAACTGCTAAAATTAAAAATATAGCCATTCCCATATATATTAATACATTCTCATTTTCAAAAAATTTCTTTCCTCTTTTCATAAATTCCTCCTTGATTACTTTACTAATACAAGTATTTACTTTTTTTCAAAGATTATTCATTTAAAGAGAATTTACTTCAATTATTTCTACATCTGTATAAAAATGTTTTATAATTTCTTCAAAATTTGAACCAGTTTTTGCAAGTGCATCTGCTCCAGTTTGACTCATTCCTACCCCATGACCATAACCAATTACAGAAAATGTAATACTATCATTATTTATAGTAAAAGTAAAATTTGTTGATTTTAATCCTAAAAGTGTTCTTGCCTCCGTTCCTGCAATTGTTACATTACCAAATTTAATTGTTTTTATCCTACCACTTGTAGTATATTCTAGTATTTGTATACAATTTTCTTGTGTATAATCTATTATACATTCATTATATTTTTCTTTAATTTTACTTAATAATTCTTCTTTTGTATATGTAACTTCTGAGGCATATTGTGTGTACCCTTCCTCACCAGCAGTTTCTACTGACTTTAAATATGGATAATCTATTTTTCCCCATATGTTTAAAGAACTTTCTGTTATCCCTCCACTATTTGCATGAAAAAACGCATTTATTGGTGAACCATTATATGTTATTATTTTTCCACTTGTTGAATTAACTGCATTTACAATTTTATTCCAATTACTTTCAGCTTCTTCTGCATTCCATTTTGAAAATCTCTCATCTTTACTTATCCATGCTTGACAACAAGCATAATTATCACATATATCTGCATTCTCATGTTTTGTCGGATTATTTATTGCTTGATAAATTGTATATGTCCTTGCAACTACAGCTTGTGCTTTTAATGCCTCTTCTTCATAACTAGCTGGCATCTCACCAGAAACTACTCCATATAAATATTCATCAATATTCAATTCTTCTATTTGACCTGTTTCTTTATGCAATAGTTTTATCGTTTTATATTTTTCATAATTATATTCAGCTGGTTGTATTTGTTCTTGATTATTATTGTCTGTTATACTTTGCTCATTTATTGATGTCTCTTGAATATTTTTTTTCGATGTAGTACAAATAGCAGGAATTATAAAAATCAAAATAATAAAACTTAATGAATAAATTAGAATTTTTCTCATATATAACTCCTTTATACTATTAGTTTTCTTCTCATATTATCTAATATTCTTCGTTCAATTCTTGAAACTTGAACTTGTGTTATTCCTAAAATCTTAGATACTTGCATTTGTGTTTTTTGTTTATAATATCTAAGCATTATTATTTCTTTTTCTTTATCTTCTAATTCATTTATTAAGTTTTTTATTACTATTTTATTTGTTATTTCAGTTTGTTCATCTCTTCCTGTAGATATTTGTTCTAATATACTAATGGTCTTATCTGTTTTTGAATCTCTATAATGTGCTTCTTCTATTGAATCTACTGGTTTTGTAGAATCTAGTGCCATTGTAATTTCTTCTTTTGGTACTTTTAGTTTTCTTGAAATTTCTTCTAACCCTATTTCTTTTCCATATTTATTCATATATTCTTTTTGTAATTCTTTTATTTTGACATTTAATTCTTTTATACTTCTACTTATCTTTATTGGTCCATCATCTCTTATATACCTTTTTATTTCTCCTAAAATATATGGCACAGCATATGTTGAAAGTCTTACTTCGAAACTCGTATCAAATCTTTGTATTGCTTTTATAAATCCTATACTTCCAATTTGGTATAAATCTTCTATTTCATATCCTCTGCCATTAAATCTTCGAACAATACTCCAAATTAATCCATTATTTTCTTCAACTAATTTTGTCATATCTTCTTTACTTCCATTTTGAGCTCTTTCAATAATTTTTAGAACATTGTCATACACTATTCCTCTCTCCTTATAGCAACTGCTAATTCTTTATCCTCACAATTACTTTTAATTTTTTTCTTCATAGAAACTTTTGTACCTATTCCTAATGAGGATTCAACATCTACATCATCCATAAAACTTTCCATAATGGTAAATCCCATTCCTGCTCTTTCTAAATTAGACTTTGTCGTAAATAATGGTTGTTTTGCAATTTCTACATTTTCCATTCCCTTACCTTCATCTATAATTTCTATAAATATTTCATTATCTTTTATTTTACATGTTAGTTTGACTATTCCTAGTTTTTCTTCATATCCATGTATTATTGAATTTGTTACAGCCTCTGATACTGCGGTTTTTATATCTGCAATTTCTTCTAATGTTGGATCTAATTGTGCTATAAATGATGCTACGGCAATTCTTGCAAATGCTTCATTATTTGATTTACTTAAAAATTCTATTTTCATTTCATTGTCATATGCTTTATTCATATTGAACCTCCTTTTTTTCCATTTTTGCTTCTGGCATTATTTTTAGTATTCCACTCATTTCAAATATTTTTCTAATTGATGTGTTTATATTTGATACTTTAACATTTCCTCCTAACATATTTGCTAGTTTATACCTTCCTATAAGCAATCCTATTCCTGCACTATCCATAAAAGAAACTTTACTAAAATCAAATATAATTTCTTTTGGCATGTATTTTTCAATTTCATTATCTAATTTCCTCCTTATCTTTTGTGCACAACATTCATCAATATCTTCATTTATCTTAAAAATTAATAGCTTGTCCTCTTTTTTATATATACTTTCCATTATATCTCCTTTCATGACTAATCTTTAATAAATGATATGCGTATTATATATCTATTTACATATTTTTCCAAGAGTGAATTTTTAGAAGTTTTGTCGAATTGAGAAAAGTTTTCGACAAATTAATTTTTAGATATATTTAAGTAAAAAAACAACAAAAAAAGTAATGTTTTTAGCATTACTTTTTAATTATTATTAAAACTATAAAATAATGGATTAATACCACTTTGTATTCCAATTTCTTGCATTTGTTCTCTATTTACTTGTTCAAGTCTATCTCTAATAGTTTTAATTAATGTTTGTACAGTTTGCTCATTTTGATTATCTAGTATTAGTGCAGTTTCATCATTAATTTCAACAATATCAATATTATCCATAAATTCTATATCATTATTAATTTTGTAATTGTATTGTAAGAACTTATCATTATTTTCTTTTTCTATTTTTAATAAATATTCTTCATTAGGCAAATTATCTAAATCATTAATTTTGCTTTCAAGACTTAATTTTGTTGTTTCTTGAGTTTGTTCATCAAATAAGTTAAGTTCAATTAAATAGCTTAATTTATTATTTCCTACTTGTTTTGTTATACGTAAATTATTCATTCCTATTTGAACTATTATCTGTTTTAAAATATCATTTTGTTGTACTATTGTTAATTTTATTTGATCCATTTCTGTAATTTCTTGCCCTAATATTTTTTCTATCTGATTTATTTCTTCTGTTTTTAATAATACAGTGTAATTTATTCCTTCCATTGTTTGCAATTCTGTAAATCTTTCATTTGGTAAATTCTCAAATATTTGTGTACTTTCATTATCTAATTCTGTAAGTTTATCTTTTGAAAAATTCTCAAAAGTCAAATCGTTGAAAGTATTAATTCCAGCTTGTTGCAAAATATCAACTATTTTATCATTTTTGGTTGCAATGTATCTGCTACCAACATATTTAGTTTGTAAGCCTATCATCTCTCCATTTCGTATATAGTTAATAGGAAATATTACATTATTTCCATAATCAATTTCTATATTTTGTTCTACTTTATCATTTTTCAAGTCATTTTTCCCATTAAAATTTATTGATATATCATTTGCATATTCTACTATTTCATTTAATTGTTCTTCTGTTTCATTTGATGAATATTGTGCATTTATAGTTACCTTTCCTTTATTTATAAAAACTTTTTCTTGCTTATAATCATCAAATTTTATTAACTTTGAATCAATAAAACCATTATTTTGATCTTCTAATTGAGAAAAATATTTTAAAAACAATTCTTTATTCTGTTCTAATAAATTCTTAGAATAATATGAATATCCAACTCCTAATCCTATTGCTAATAATATTATTAAGGATATTATAATTAATATTATTTTTTTCATAAGAATTTTCCTCCTATTGTATATTTATTTCATTTTTTCCTTTATTTTCACTAATGTATTTAAAGCATCTATTGGTGTAAGCTCATTTAGATTTATTTTATCTATTTCATGGGCAATTTCTGCAAGTTTATAGTTAAACATATCAAATTGACCTTCTACAACTTTTTTGTTTTCTTTTTCTGGCTTTTTATTACTTAACATACTTTTTCTTTCTAGTGTTCTCAAAATTTCATTTGCCCTCTGTGTTACATTTTTAGGTACACCAGCTAAACGTGCAACATGTATTCCATAACTTTCATCTGTTCCACCATCAACTATCTTTCTTAAAAATATAATATCTTCTCCCTTTTCTTTAACTGCTATAGAATAATTTTTTACTCCTTCAATTTTATCAGCTAATTCAATAAGTTCATGATAATGTGTTGCAAATAAAGTTTTAGCACCACATTTTTCCTTGTCAGCAATATATTCTGCAACTGCCCATGCAATTGAAAGTCCATCATAAGTTGATGTTCCCCTACCTATTTCATCTAATATAACTAAACTGTTTTCTGTTGCTTCTTTTAAAATTGTTGCAACTTCCATCATTTCTACCATAAATGTACTTTGTCCCATACTTAAATCATCTGATGCACCAACTCTAGTAAAAATTTTATCAACAACACCTATTTGTGCTTCTGTTGCTGGAACGAAACTTCCAATTTGCGCCATTAATGCTATAAGTGCAACTTGCCTCATATATGTAGATTTTCCTGCCATATTAGGTCCTGTAATAATAGCTAATCTATTTTCATTTTTATCTAAATATGTATCATTTGGTATAAAACTTCCATTTCCCAACATTTTTTCAATTACAGGATGTCTTCCTTCTTTTATATTAATAATACCATCATTTTTTACAGCAGGCATACAATAATTCATATCTTCGGCAACTTGTGCAAATGAAACAAGTACATCAAGTGTAGAAATTACCATTGATGTTCTTTGAAGTCTTTTTATATTTGTTGCAATTTGTTCTCTTATTTTAACAAATTCATTATATTCAAGATTTATAACTTTGTCTTCTGCTCCTAATATTTGATTTTCTAAATTCTTTAATTCTTCTGTTATATACCTTTCTCCATTTGTTAGTGTTTGCTTTCTCACGAACCTATCAGGAACTTGCTTTATAAAAGATTTTGAAACTTCTATATAATATCCAAATACTTTATTATACCCTATTTTTAATGTTTTTATTCCTGTCTTTTCTTTTTCTTCTGCTTCTAATTTTATTATCCAGTTCTTTCCTTGTGTAGTAGCTGTTTTCAACTTGTCTATTTCTTCATCATATCCTAATTTTATAATTCCACCTTCTTTTATTGTCATTGGTGGATCTTCAATAATTGATTTATCAATTAATTCATATATATCTTTTAATTCATCAAGTTCATTATATAATTCTTTTAATTTTAATGAATTACATTGTGATAACACTTTTTTTACCTCTGGCAATTTTTCTAAAGAATTCTTCAAAGTTATCATATCTCTCGCATTTGCATTTCCATATGCCATTTTTCCTGCTAATCGCTCTATATCATATACCTTTTTTAATGTTTCAGTAATATCACCTCTAAGTATCATATTGTCTTTTAATTCTTTTACAGAAAAAAGTCTCTCTTGAATTTCTGCTACATCTAATAATGGATCATTTAGCCATCTTCTTAACAATCTTCCTCCCATTGAAGTTGAAGTTTTATCTAATACCCATAATAATGTTCCTTTTTTGCTTTTATCTCTCATCTTTTCAGTAATTTCTAAATTTCTTCTTGCATTTACATCTAATGACATATATCTTGATAGATTATAAATTGATATTGTATTTATATGTTCAAGACTTGTCATTTGGGTTTCATTTAAATATTCTAGCATTGCATTTATTGATTTTACAGCTAAAACTCTATCTTTTAAATTTGACACTTCTTTTTTATTTTCTATTATGTTATAGTCTAATTGAAGATTTCCTACTTCATCTGTAAAATACTTGTCATTGAATTTACTTATATATAATGAAAATCTTTCTCTTATTTTATCTATTTCTTCTTTGCAATCAAACATCATTGAATTAACTATTATTTCTGATGGTGAAAATCTTGCAATTTCATCTAATAGTATTGAGAAATTATTTTCCTCTTTAATTTCTGCACTATAAAATTCACCTGTTGATATATCGCAAACACTTATTCCAAAGTATATACCACTTTTACAGATACTCATTATATAATTATTTTTCTTTTCTTCTAAAAGGTTTGATTCTACTATTGTTCCAGGTGTTAATATTCTAATTACTCCTCTTTCTACAATTCCTTTTGCAGTTTTAGGATCTTCTAATTGTTCACATATTGCAACTTTATAACCTTTTTCTATTAGTTTTGCTGCATATATTTCAGCTGCGTGATGTGGAACTCCTGCCATAGGGGCTCTTTCTGCCTGTCCACAGTCTTTTCCTGTTAATGTTATTTCTAATTCTCTTGATGCTGTTATTGCATCATCAAAAAACATTTCATAGAAGTCTCCTAATCTATAAAATAATATACAGTCTTTATATTTTTCTTTTGTTTCAAGATATTTTTGCATCATAGGTGAATATTCTGCCATTTTGTTTACCTTCCTTCTCCTTTTTGTTCTGTATTTTTTATTTGTAAATCAATGCGTTCAATTTGTTCTTTATAATGCTTAACAAGTTGCTTTTCTTTTCCTTCTTTAGCAACATTTAAAGATTCTATAAATTGCTTTCTTCTATTTTCTAAATTTTCTTCTTTTGTTACTACTTTTTGTGGTACATATTCTGCTTCTAATTCGCTTAAAATATCATATGGCAAACTCTTTCCGTTTTTCAAACTAACATATGTTTTATATATACTTGCTAATCTTGAATCTTCACTTTCTATATTTTTAAACTTTCTCTGTAATGTTCTAAAAACAATATTATATTTTAGTGCTAAATCTCTTTGTGAAATTCCTGTAAGTATAGACTCTATCATTAATTGTCTAAAATCTATTCCTTGCACATCTCTTGGTTTATATGGATATAATTTAATAAATTTTTTATATAGCTCATTATCAGTTTTTTCTAATTTTGAAACTTTTCTGTATAATGTATTTAAACCTACATTTTTATTTTTACATGCTATTGCAATATTATTTACTCTTTGTTTTGTTAATTCTTCTATAAAATTTTTCCATTCAACATCATTCATTTATAATTTCCCCTTTTAAATACCACATATGTTCTGATATTATCTTTAAATCTATTATTTTATTTGTTAGTTCTGGCATTCCTTTGAATATTACCACTTTATTACTATCTGTTCTTCCTGTTAATAATTCTGGATTATTTTTACTTGGTCCTTCAACTAATACCTTTTGTACTGTTCCTACATATTTCTGATTATTTTGTTCAATTTGACTTTCTACTAATTGTTTTAATTTATCAAACCTTTTATGTTTTATTTCTTCTGGAATTTGATTTGACATTTTATCTCCTGGTGTTCCAACTCTCCTAGAATATATAAACATATATACTTGTTCAAAACATACTTTTCTAACTACATCTAATGTATCTTCAAAATCTTCTTCTGTTTCTCCTGCAAACCCCACTATTATATCTGTTGATAATGTTAAGTTTGGTATTTTAGATTTCATTTTTTCTACTAAATTTAAGTATTGTTCTTTTGTGTACTTTCTATTCATTAGTTTTAATGTATTTGTACTTCCTGATTGCAATGGTAAGTGTACTAACTTACATACTTTATCACAACTTGCTATTGCATCTATTACATCATCTGTAAAATCTTTTGGATGTGGAGATATAAAGCGTATCCTCTCTATTCCTTCTATTTTATTTATTTTTTGTAGCAATGTAGCAAAAGAATTAATTCCTTCATATTCTATTTGTTTTTCTTTCCATTCTTCACTTTTTAAATATGAATTAACATTTTGTCCAAGTAATGTAATTTCTTTATAGCCTTCTTTTGCTAATTGTTCTATTTCTTGTAATATATCTTTAGGGTGTCTACTTCTTTCTCTTCCTCGTACATATGGAACTATACAATAACTACAAAAATTATTACATCCATACATTATTGTTACAGATGCTTTTATATTACTTGTTCTTTTTATTGGTAAACCTTCATATACTTTTCCATCTATATCAATTACATCTTGCAATTTATTTTGTTTTTCTAATATTTTATATAAGTCTTCTGGGAATTTATGTAATGTATGTGTTCCAAATATAATATCTGTATATGGATAACTTTCATGAATTTTATCTGTTATATGTTTTTCTTGCATCATACATCCACCAATTGCTATTATTGTGCCTCTTTTTTCTTTTATTCTCTTTAATTCACCTAATTTTCCAAACAATTTGTCTTCTGCATTTTCTCTTACACAACACGTGTTGAACAATACCAAGTCCGCTTCTTGGTATTGTTCAGTTGGTCTATATCCCATTTTTTCAATCATTCCACATAGTTTTTCAGAATCATTTTCATTTAATTGACATCCCATTGTTAAAATATAGTATTTTAAGTTCTTGTCTTTATTTATCTGTGTTACTTTTTCTATATATTGTTCTTGTATTTTTATTTCATCTATTTCTTGCATTACTATTACCTTTCTGTTGATTTATTTTCTATTGCATTATATCACAAAAGCACTAAAAAAACTATACTTCAATTTCTTTTTCTAAATATGTTGAATATATATACATTTTATCAACATTTTTGTTTAAAGCCTTCTCTAATGCTTTTTTATACAATTCTAGTTGTGTTTTATATCTATTTATTAATATTTGCTCATCTTTGTTTTCAACATAGTCTGTTTTATAATCTACTAATATTAAATTATCATTTTTATCTATATAATATAAGTCTATAACCCCTTGTACCAAAATATCTTCTTCTAAATCTTCATTATAAACATCTTTTGCAGGTATATTAATATAAAAAGTTTTTTCTCTTTCTACTTGCTTTGCTTGAACAATTTCTTTCCATATATTTGATTTTGTAAATTGATATATTTTATATATATTAATTGCTTCTGCTTGTTTTAATGTAATAATATTTTTGTTGCTTAATTCTTGTATAAGTTCTTTTATATCATCTATATTATAAATCTCTTTTGATATATTTAATTTTTGCATACATAAATGTACTAATGTTCCTTTTTCTGCATTTGTTATTTCACTTTCTTGCATTGTTTGAATAAATTTTGGTTTAGGAATTTCAATTTCTATGTCATCTTTAACTTCAGTTTTTAATTGTTTTATTTCTGTTACTGAGGTTTTTGTAGGTATTACTGTAGCATTTTTATATTTATATTCATATTCCAAAATATTAAAAATTTTTTCCTTTTCTTTCTGATTTATTTTTACATCAGATAATTTTTCTAATATAATTTTTGTAGAATTTTCTTGATTTTGTTCACTTTCTTTGCACATTTTTAATATTTGATCCTTATTATAAACATTTGTAGTAACTAATTGCTCCATTTTTTGTTTATTATATAAATAAACTAATTTTATCCATTCTAAATATGATTTATATTTTTTTAATAAGATATAGTTGAGTTCATTATATTTTTCAACCATATTTTCTAATTTTTGTTGTTTATCTAATATACTATATCCTGTTATTATAAGTTTTTCTTTTGCTCTAGTTAAAGCTACATATAAAACTCTCATTTCCTCTGATAATGTTTCTATTTTTATTTGTTCTTTTATAGCTTGTTTTGATAATGTATCATATTCTATCTGCATATCATAATCTATATATTTTACTCCTATTCCTAATTCAGGATGTAATAATATTTTATTGTTTAAATCTTGCATATTAAATTGCTTTCCTGTTCCTGATAAAAATACAACTGGAAATTCTAGACCTTTACTTTTATGTATGCTCATTATTCTAATTACATCATCATTTTCACCAATAATTTTGGCTGAATCCATATCTTTACTACTATTTTTTATTTTTTCTATATAATTTATAAAATTAAATAATCCTTTAAAACTTATTGTTTCACATTGTTTTGCTCTTTCAAATAACATTTTTAAGTTTGCTTGCCTTAATTCTCCATTTGACATTAATCCAACATAATTATAATAACCTGTATCATTATAAATTTTCCAAATAAGTTCATCTAAACTTAAGTATTCCTGTTCTTTTCTCCACATTTCTAAATTATCTAAGAAATTATTAATTTTATCTTTTAATTTTGTATCAACATCTTTTTTTGATTTCAACATTGTATTGTAAAAATTTTCATACTTATCACTTAATCTTATTTGTACTAATTCATTATCTGTAAAATTTCCTATTGGAGATCTCATTACTGCTATTAATGGTATCTCTTGTAATGGATTATCTATAATTCTTAACAAACTCATTATTGTCTGTATTTCCATACTCTCTAAATATTCAGATGAAGAATCACTAAAAACTGGCATTCCTAATTTTAAAATTTCTTTTTCAAATATAGGAGCAGGCTCTTTTGTTGACCTTAATAAAATTACTATATCTTTATAAGTTATATTTCTTTTTCCATTTTTATCATATACTTGGAATTTAGAATTTATTAATTCTTTTATTCTATTTGCTACAAATTTTGCTTCTAACTCAATATCTTCTACTCTTTCATTTTGTTCTGATTCTTCTTCATCATTTTCATCTTTATCTTCTTCAGATTCTTCTACATCCTCTTGTTGAATATTTAAAATGTCTATTTCTGTTCTTAATTCTTGATTATTTTCCTCATATTTCGCACCTAAATTTAAGTATTCTTCTTTTGTATAATTTAGTTCTCCTAGTTTTTCACTCATTATATTTTCAAATATTATATTTGCAAAATCTAAAACTTGTTTTCTACTCCTAAAATTTTTAAATAATTGTATTTTTAGATTTTCATTTTCTTTTTTATCTTGTTTCAATTTATATTTTTTATATTTATCTAAAAATAAATCTGGTCTTGCTTGTCTAAATTTATATATACTTTGTTTTACATCTCCAACCATAAAAATATTATTATTTTTTGATATTGCTGTTAATATATATTCTTGAACTAAATTACTGTCTTGGTATTCATCTATAGCTATTTCTTGAAATTTTTCTTTGTATTTTTTTGCTATTTCTGATGGTTCTCCATCATCATTTAATAATATTTTTAATGCGAAATGTTCTATATCATTAAAATCTAATATATTTCTTTCTTTTTTTCTTTTTACAAACTTTTCTCCAAATTCTAAAATTATTTGTTCTAGCTTTTTTAGAATGCTATACATTTTATTTATATCTTCATTCGCTTCTTTTGAATTAAATATTAAAGTTTTTTCTTTTATCTTTTTTATTGAATCTTTTACTTCATCTCTTGTTATTTTAACTAGTTCTTTAGTTTCTGAAGTTATCTTTTTATCTACTGCCCATGTTTTAAATTTTATATTTGATAATATTTCAAAAGATTTATCCCAGCTGTCTAAATTTAATTTTAATGTTTCAAGTTGTTCTATGTCATCACTTATTATTTGTTCATATTTTAGTAATTCTATTTCTTGTGATATTTTTCTTCTTTCATTTTGTAATTTTATTATAGAATCTTCTAAAACATCATTTACTTGTTTTAATAATAATTTACCCCATATACTTTTAGAAAAATCTTCTTCTAAATTGTCTGCTAAATTAAACATTTCTATTTTTTCATTTAACCATTTTTTAGGAAAAGGATTACTTTGTATATATGTATATATTTTTAATATTAATTCTTTTAATGGTGTATCATCTTTATAACTTGTATATGTATTTATTAATTTGATGAAATCTTCATTTTCTGTTTCATATTTTTCTTCAAATAGTTCTTCTAAAACATCCTGTTTTAAAATTTCTATTTCTGTTGCATCTCCTATTCTAAAATTTTGAGAAATGTCCAATTCAAAAAAATTATTTCTTACAACATCTAAACAAAATGAGTCTATTGTACAAATACTTGATTTATTTAATAATGTTACTTGTCTTTGTAACTTTTCATTTTCAGGGTCTTCATCAATTTTTTCATATATTGCTTTTAAGATTCTTTCTCTCATTTCTGAAGCAGCCGCATTTGTAAATGTTACTACTAGCAATTTGTCTATATCTACATTTTCATTTACTATTTTATTTATTATTCTCTCAACTAATACTGCAGTTTTTCCACTTCCTGCTGCTGCAGCTACTAATATATTATTACCTTTTTCATATATCGCTTGTTTTTGCTCTTTTGTCCATTCTACTTCGTTTGACATTTTTTTCTCCTTTTATAATTTTTTTTAGTTTATCATATTATAAAGGTTTTTACAAGATTTATATAAATATGTATAAAACAAAAAAGAGTAACATTCATTACTCTTTTTCATTTTCAGTTTCTGTATTTTCTTCTTCTGATTTTGTATCAACTAAGTCTTTCATTGTTAAATTTATTCTACCTTGTTCATCAATTTCAATAACTTTAACAGGTACTTTATCTCCAACTTTTACAAAATCTTCTACATTTTTTACTCTTTCTTTTGAAATTTTAGATATGTGAACAAGTCCTTCTTTTCCTCCACCAATATCTACAAATGCTCCAAAATTTGTTGTTCTTGTAACAGTTCCATAATAGATTCCACCTACTTCGAATTCTCTTACAATATCTTCTATCATATCTAATGCTTGTTCAGATTTTTCTTGGTCAACTGAGTAAATAAATACTTGTCCATCATCTTCTATGTCTATTTTTACACCTGTTGCCTCAATTATTTTATTAATAGTTTCTCCACCTTTTCCGATTACATCTTTAATTTTGTCTACTTTTATTTGTGTTGTTACAATATGTGGTGCATATTGTGAAATTTCTTCTCTTGGTTCAGAGATTTGTGGTTTCATTATTTCATCTAAAATATATTGTCTTGCTTTTCTTGTTCTAGCAAAAGCCTCTTCTATAATTTTATATGATAATCCATCTACTTTAATATCTACTTGGATTGCTGTTATTCCTTTTTCTGTTCCTCCTACTTTAAAATCCATATCTCCGAAAAAGTCTTCTAGTCCTTGTATATCTGTTAACATTACATAATCATCTGGATTTTCTGGATTTGTAACTAATCCTGTTGATATTCCTGCTACTGGTCTTTTTATTGGTACACCTGCATCCATTAATGCCAAAGTGCTTCCACATATACTTGCTTGAGATGTTGAACCATTTGATGATAATACTTCTGATACTACTCTTATTGCATATGGAAATTCTTCTTTTGATGGTATAACTGGTACTAATGCTTTTTCTGCTAATGCTCCATGACCTATTTCTCTTCTTCCTGGTCCTCTTGATGCTCTTGCTTCTCCAACACTATATGCAGGGAAGTTATATTGGTGCATATATCTTTTAGCTGTTTCTGTATCAATTCCATCTAATTCTTGTTCTTCACTTGTCATTCCAAGTGTTACTACTGACATAACTTGTGTTTGTCCTCTTGTAAATAATGCACTTCCATGTGTTCTTGGTAATAATCCTACTTCACATGATAGTGGTCTTATTTCATCTATTGCTCTTCCATCAACTCTTTTATGCTCATAGAATATCATATCTCTTACACATTTTTTCTCTAATTTATATATTGCTTCTCCTATTTCTTGAGCTCTTTCTGTTGCTGCTTCTTCTCCTAATTTTTCTGTAACTGCTGTTGTTATTTCTTCTGATAATACTGCAACATTATTGTCTCTTGTATCTTTGTCAACTTCTTGTACTGCTTGTTTCATTTTTTCTGTAAATTTCTCTGCTATAAATTCATATAATTCATGATCTACTTCAAATGATTTATATTCAAATTTTGGTTTTCCTATTTCTTTTTGTATATCTGATATAAATTTACAGATTTTCTTTATTTCTTCATGCCCTTTTTTTATTGCTTCTAACATTGTTTCATCTGATACTTCATTTGCTCCAGCTTCTATCATTGCAACTTTTTCTGCTGTTCCTGCTACTGTTAATGTTAAATCACTTACTTTTCTTTGTTCTTCTGTTGGGTTTATTATTATTTCTCCATTTACTAATCCAACATTTACAGCTGCAGTTGGTCCTCCAAATGGTATATCTGATATTGATAATGCTGCTGATGCTCCAATCATTGCTGCAACTTCTGGTGAATTGTCTTGTTCTACACACAATACTGTAGCTACTACTACTACATCATTTCTAAAATCTTTTGGGAATAATGGTCTTAGTGGTCTATCTATTGCCCTTGATACTAATATTGCTTTATCACTTGGTTTTCCTTCTCTTTTTTGGAATGAACCTGGTATTTTTCCTACAGCATATAATTTTTCTTCATAATCTACTGATAATGGAAAAAAGTCTATTCCTTCTTTTGGTTCTTTTGATGCTGTTACATTTACCATTACAACAGTATCTCCATATTTTACTAATACATTTCCATTAGCTAATCCTGCTAATTTTCCTGTTTCTATTACAAGCCTTCTGCCTGCTAATTCTGTTTCATAACTTTTAAACATAATATTTTCTCCTTCTACACCTTTTTTGTAAACCTAGATAGATTGTAACCTCTATAATATTTTAAATACTTAAAACATTATACAAGCTACTTTTCTATTCTGGTTTACTTAGTAAAAAGGAGCGTTAGCTTTGTTGCAAACGCCCCTTACAACTTATCAACTATTTTCTTAGTCCTAATTTTTCAACTAATGCTTTGTATGTTTCTTCATCTTTTTTTGCTAAGTAGTTTAATAAATTTCTTCTTTTTCCTACCATCTTAAGAAGTCCCCTTCTTGAATGGTTGTCTTTTTTATGAATTTTTAGATGCTCTGTTAGTTCATTAATTCTTTCTGTTAAAAGAGCTATTTGTACTTCTGATGAACCTGTGTCTTTTTCATCTCTTCTATACTGATTAATGATCTCTTGTTTTCTTTCTGTTGTCATAATTACACCTCCCACTTTTTTTCTCCTTATACCGAGCGTCCATAATAGGTGTCTTTTATCTGGCTAAGTTTAAGGAACAAATTTTACACAATTATTGTACTACACTTTGTTGTAAAAATCAAGTCTTTAAGTTAAATTTTTCATTATGTTAAACTATATCTCTATTATTAAAGCTATCATACATTGTTACTAACATTAATATTGCACATACTCCAAGTACTGCAAGTGAAAACCATAATGAAGTATCTGTAGCAAATGATTCTCCCATAATTTGCATTGGATTTTCTATATTTGGGAATATTTTTTCTACTATATTCAAATTGTTAAATGGAACAAATCTTATCCAATCTTTTTTTATATAATTATTTATTATTGTCATAACTATTCCATTTCCCATGTATGTTGCTATTCCGAAACTTACAGCTGCAGCTGTATTCCTTGTTATTGTTGAAAGCATTAATGCAAATAACACAAATAGTACTATTGGTATTAATTTTGCAAAATATGTTTCAATTGTATATAAAACATTTCCAATTTTTTCTACATTTCCATCTTTTACATATAAATATTCTATACCATTATTATTAAAGAATATATTTGCTGTTACTATTGTTAATATTGATATAATTAAAGTTATTACAACTAGATAATATAGAATAGATAATATCTTGGCAGTTAATATTTTCCACCTTTTGTTTGGAGTTAATGCCCAAAATTTAATTGTACCAGTTGAAATTTCGTTAGATATTGCTCCTCCTGCAAGCATGATTGCAAATATGGCTATTACTGCTATTGTAAACATTTGAGCTAATGTTTCAAAAAACATTCTATAATTTTCTTCTGCATAATCGACTGGAGGAATATCATTTTGTAATCTATATACATTTATTTTTATAGTATCTTCTAATTCTTGTCTTCTTTCTGAAGATAATAGTTTCTGTTGTGCTGAATTATAATCAATTCCTGCTCTTAATGAACGCTTACATAGCTGAATTTGAGAAATTAAAGCATTTCTCCAGTATCCTTCATTTTTATTTTTTCCGATATTATTTTGAGCTTTTAAATCTAATATAAAAATATTATCCTCATATTCTTCTTTTGTTATTTCTTCATTTTCAAGTTTTTGTTTTTCTTCTTGTTTCTTTATATCCATATATTTACTATAATCATCTTGCTCTATTATAGAAATTAAATTTGCTATTTGTGCCTCATCTTCTTTTAGAATTTTTAATTCAGATATTCTACTTAGTATTTCTCCTTTCCAGTAACTTTCATCATATCTACTAGCATCATATTTTAATTCTAATTCACACATTTCTATTTGAATTTTATTTATTTCCTTTTCTGATTCTGATATTTGAGGATCTTCTAATGTTTCTTTTAAGTTTTTCATTTCCAATTCTGTAGATTCTTTAAAATTATCTGTTGTAAAAGTTGAATCATATCTGCTATTAATATATTCTACTACTTTTGCTAGTCCTAATGCCCCAAAAAGTGCTAATATTGCTATAATTATTACTAATTTAGTTGAAAACTTTTTCCATGTTTTCGTATTTTCATTCATAAACAATATAAATATTTTACTCATTTTTGCCTCCTTCTGTTGCATCAAAGAATATTTCTTCTATTGTATGTTCTTTTGGTATTACTGATTTTATTTCAACATCATTTATTGCTAATTCTTTTACAACTACAGGTACTTTTTCTACTTCTATTGTTACCACAATATTTTTATTCTCTTCTATTTTTGATTCTATATTAAATTTTTCCTTTAATATTTTTATAGCTTTTTCTACATTTTTTACTGCTATTTCTAACTTTTCTATTGTACTTTCTGTTTTAGTAATTTCCTCGATTTTTACTACATTTCCATTGTCAATTACTGCAACTTTATCACACATAAGTTGCATTTCTGTTAATATATGTGATGATACAAATACTGCAACTCCTTCTTTATGTGCAATCTCTTTTAATATATCTCTTAATTTTTTTATTCCAGCTGGATCTAAACCATTTGTTGGTTCATCTAAAATTAGAACTTTAGGTTTATGAAGAAGTGTTAATGCTAAGCCCAATCTTTGTTTCATTCCTAATGAATATTTTCCAACTTTTTCTTTTGCTCTATCTTTTAATTCTACTAAATCTAGCACTTCATTTATTCTTTGCATACCAACATTTCTTATTTTTGCATGTAATTTTAGATTATCTAAACCTGACATATATCTATACATGTCTGGATTCTCAACTATTGCTCCTATACATTCCATTGCTTTTTCAAATTGTTTTTTGTTATCATACCCATTAACTTTTATTTCTCCTGAATCATTGTCTATTAATCTTAATATCATCTTTATAGTTGTCGTTTTTCCTGATCCATTTGGTCCAAGAAATCCATAAATTTCTCCCTCTTTTACTTCAAGGCTTAAATTATTTATTACTTTCTTCTTTCCAAATGATTTACTAATATTTTTTAATTCTAATACTGTATTAGCCATCTTTACCTCCTTCTAATACATAATTCCTGTATCTACATAATTATTTAAATTATAACTACTATATTGCATGCTTGCATAGACAACTTTCCACTCATCATTAATTTTCTGTAGTGTTATTTCATCTCCTGTAGAATTAAACTCATTTTGATTTACTTTTTCTTCTTGGTTAACATTTAAATATTTTGATTCAATTACTACTTTAGAATTAAATTTGACAGTTACTTCATTTCCATCAAATTCATAACTTGAAATTTTAGTTATTTTTCTATTATACCCTGTTCTAATTTCTGTAGTAATATATCCATTTTTTAATTGTTCCTTTAAGTTTTCACTTTGTATTTTTATTGCATCTTCATTATTTATCATAATATCTCTTAATTTTGGTTCCATTTGTTTAGCATATTTTTCTAATTGAGCTTCACTTGTATTTTCTGTTAATGTTTGCATTTCTACTGGTAATACCAAAAATTCATCTGTAAACTTAATAAATTCTTCACATTTTTCTTGAATATTGTCTTTCTCATCCGCTCTTTGCTTTTCAAGCCTTACTAAATAAATTGTAAGTGCTATCAACACTATTAATGTTAATATTAATCCTTTATTTACCTTTTTTAAAATTTTCATTTTTTGTTATCGAGATATACTCGATTTCCCCCTTTCTTTTATTCATTTAACAATGATAATATTTCTTCATCCTTTTTTAATTCTGGACCTAGAAATTCATAGCATTTTTTACTTACTTTCATTGCAGTTAAACCAATTTCTTTGTCTTCCCTTAATCTATTACTTGCATATTTTATTATTATTGGTTTATTTTTAACTGCTTCCATTACTACTTCTTTATCATCTCTCATTTCTTGTGTAGAAAAATATAGTATTTGTCCTGATTTTTTTAAACCTGCTATTAATAATTCTTTATCTCCTAGTAAATCTTCTTTAGCATAACAATATGTCCATCCTACTTTAGAAACTGAATCATATACTACTTGTCTATCACCTTTTAATCTATCACTTGCAAATTCTAATGCTTCTGGATTATTATGTATCGCCTCTAACACAACTTCTTTATCATCTCTAAGTTCGTTTGATGCAAACTCTAGTAATGCTCCTTCTTTTTTTACACTTTCTATTACATATTGTTTATTATTGGCATTTTGTTTCATTTGAGTTATTTCTATTCGTTCTGGCATTTTTTAATTCTCCTTATTTTTATATATAACTTGACCATTTTTTATTGTATATAATATTTTTATATTTTTTATATCATCTAAAATAACTTCTAAAGGATTCTTATTTATTATAACAAAATCAGCATTTTTTCCTTCTTTAATAGTTCCTTTATAGTCTTCTTCAAAGTACTGATATGCTGCTTTTATAGTAAAAATCTTTATTACATCTAATATATTTTGTTTTTCATTTGTTTCTATTCCATTCTCTAATTGTCCTGTTAATATCATCCACATAATATTAAATATATTTTTATCAAATAATGGAGTTTTATAGAAATTTGATAACATGTCTATTTTTTCCATTCTATCTAATTGGTCTTTTTTTATGGTAGTTGTATTTAACATTATTGGTCTATAATTTTCAAATGCACCTATTCTCTCATAAGCTCTTATTAATTGTTCTAATGCAGCTTCTCCATCACATTTTGCCATTAATTGCATTTCTTCATCCACTGCATTTTGAGCAAAATTTTCTACTTGATATGTTTTATATAGATCATCTATATATATTTTATATCCACCTATTTTATAATTATTAATATATTTTCTAACTATTCTCCTGTTTCTTTCTATTATACTTCTTGATGTCTTCATATCCATATAACTTATTACATCTAAATTTAACATTTCATTTTTTGCCATATCTTCTAGTATTTTATATTCTTTTTCTGTTGTAAAACTATCTTGCACTGTTGTAATACCATAACTTGCATATATTCCTTCTGCTTTTTTTATTGCTTTTATCATTTGTTCTTCTGTATCTATTGATGTATTTTCTAATGCTGTTGCAAGTTCTGTTAAATTACTATAAATATCTATAAATGCTGGCATTAAGCATGAACCTTCTAAATTTATTTGTTCTACTTCTTCTTGTTGTATAGTTTCAAATATTTCTTTTTCAGTACCTGTTTTTATTATTTTTCCATCTTCTACTAATATCGCTTCTGCATCCTGAGTTTCTAATGTTATTATTTTACCATTATAATATACTTGCTTCATAATACCTCCTAAAAATTCAAAATGACCATAATTTATATGGTCATTATATCACTATAATTTTTATTTTACTATAGTTTTTTTCTTAATATTTATGAAGCCTTTTTACTTCTTAGTTCATTTGCATATTGTAATGTAACCTCATTTACTTCTCCAGAAGATATTCTTGCGATTTCACATATAACTTCTTGTTCATTTAATAATTTTATTTGAGTGTTTGTTCTATTATTTTCTATTTTTTTGCTTATATAATAATTATAATCTGCTGTTGCTGCAATTGCTGGTAAATGTGATATACATAAAACTTGATGTTGTTTTGATATGTTATTTAATTTTTCTGCTACTGCTTTGGCAGCTTTTCCACTAATTCCAGTGTCTATTTCATCAAATATTAATACTGGCATTTTATCTGCTTCTGCTAACACTTTTTTTATTGCTAACATTATTCTTGACATTTCTCCTCCTGATGCTATTTTAGCAAGTTCTTTTTCACTTTCTCCAACATTTGTCTTTATATATATTTCTACTATATCTTTTCCATTATTATAAATTTCGTTTATTTTATATTCTACTTTTATATTTATTTTTGCATTAGGCATTTCTAACTCTACTAATTCTTTATTAATTTTTTTACTTAACTGTTCTCCATATTCTTTTCTAATTTGACTCATTTTTTCTGCTTTTTGATTTATTTCTTTTTCTAATTCTCTTAACTCATTTTTTAATTTATTATTGTTTTCATCTATATTTTCTATTTTGGTTATTTCTGATTTTACTTCTTCTGCATATTTTAAAATTTCCTCTATATTGTTTCCATATTTCCTTTTTAAATCATATATTGTATCTAGTCTTTTTTCTACTTCTTCTCTTTCTTGTTCATCAAATTCTATGTCTTCCATATATCCACTTATATCTCTTGATATTTCTTGTATATCATAATATGAGTTTTTTAATAATTTTGCCGTTTCTGCATATTTACAATCTATTTCTTCTATTCTTTCTAATGCTCTTATTGCTGTTCCTATTACATCTACTGTGTTTTCTCCTATTGCATTTTCTGCTTCTGATAAATTCTTTGCTATTTTTTCTGCATTTAAAATTTTCTTTCTTTTTTCTTCTAATAGTTCTTCTTCATTTGTATTTAATTTTGCCTCATTTATTTCATTTAGTTGATATTTTAATAAATCTAATTTTCTTTGTTTTTCTTTTTCATCTCCATAGTTGTTTCGTAGTTCTCTTTTTATTTCATTGTATTTATCATATTTTTTTCTATATTCTTTTTTTATTTCTAAAATTTCATTTCCTATAAAATTGTCCAAATATTCTATATGTGTTTTATTGTCTAGTAATTGCTGATTGTCATTTTGTCCATGAATTTCTATGTATTTATTCATAAATTCTTTTAGTTCTGTTACAGTTACTAATCTACCATTTATTTTACACATATTTCTTCCATTGCTATATATTTCTCTTGCTACAATTATATTTCCATCTATTGCATTTTCATCATTTGGGTTATACATACATATTTCTATATATGAATGGTTTTCTCCTTTTCTTATCATTTCTTTTGAGAATCTTCCTCCACATATTATTCCCAATGAATCTATTATTAATGTTTTTCCAGCTCCTGTTTCTCCTGTTAGTACATTCATACCATTATTTAGATTTATTTCTATATCATCTATTATTCCTATGTTTTTTATATGTAAATTTGTTATCATATTTCCTCCTTACAAACAAAAAAATGTTCGTTTTTATTATATTGACTTTTTATTTTTTTGTCAATACTTTTTCGAACATTTTTTTGATTTTATTCTAAATATTTTTTTAAAAATTTTCCTGTATAACTTCTTTCATTTTTACATATTTGCTCTGGTGTTCCTACAGCGATTACTTCTCCTCCTAAGTCTCCTCCTTCTGGCCCTAAATCTATAATATAATCTGAAGTTTTTATTAAGTCTAAATTATGTTCTATTACTATTATAGTATTTCCTGTATCTACTAATCTTTGTAAAATATCTACAAGTCTATGAACATCTGCTATATGAAGTCCTGTTGTAGGCTCATCTAATATATATAGTGTTTTTCCTGTTGCTTTTCTTGAAAGTTCTGTTGCTAATTTTACTCTTTGTGCTTCTCCTCCTGAAAGTGTTGTAGATGGTTGTCCTAATTTTATATATCCAAGTCCTACATCATACAATGTTTGAATTTTTTGTTTTATTTTTGGAATGTTTTCAAAAAATTCTAGGGCTTCTTCTACTGTCATGTCTAAAACATCTGCTATATTTTTTCCTTTATATTTTACTTCCAATGTTTCTCTATTATATCTTTTTCCTTTACAAACATCACATGGTACATATACATCAGGTAGAAAATGCATTTCTATTCTATGTACTCCATCTCCTGAACAACTTTCACATCTACCTCCTGGTACATTAAAACTAAATCTACCTTTTTCATATCCCCTTATTTTGGCTTCATTTGTTCCTGCAAATATATCTCTTATTAAATCAAAAGTTCCTGTATATGTTGCTGGATTTGAACGTGGTGTTCTTCCTATTGGTGATTGATCTATATTTATTATTTTATCAATATTTTCTATACCCTTTATTTGTTTACATTTTCCTGGTTTTTCTGATGCACCATTTAATTGCTGTGCAATATTTTTGTATAATACTTCATTTATTAATGTACTTTTTCCTGAACCTGATACACCTGTTATACATGTAAATACACCTAATGGGAATTTTACACTTATATTTTTTAAATTGTTTTCAGTTGCTCCTATAACTTCTATACTTTTTTTATTTCCTTTTCTTCTTGTTTTTGGTACATGTATTTTCTTTCTTCCACTCAAATAATCTCCAGTAATTGAATTTTCTACATTTTTTATTTCTTCTGCTGTTCCTTGAGCCATAATTTGTCCACCATGTACTCCTGCTCCTGGTCCTATATCTATTATTTGATCAGCTGCATACATAGTATCTTCATCATGCTCTACTACCAATAATGTATTTCCTAAATCTCTTAATTTTTTTAATGTTGCTATTAATTTGTCATTATCTCTTTGATGTAATCCTATACTTGGTTCATCTAATATATATAATACACCTGTAAGTCCAGAACCAATTTGAGTTGCAAGTCTTATTCTTTGAGCCTCTCCTCCTGATAAAGTTCCTGCACTTCTTGATAATGTTAAATATTCTAATCCTACATCTATTAAAAATTGTAATCTTGCATCTATTTCTTTTAAAATCATATCTGCAATCATTTTTTGCGTTTGTGTTAATTCTAAATTTCTTAAAAATTCTTGCAAATGTTTTATTGATAAATCTGTCATTTCATTTATGTTTTTATCACCTATTTTTATACTTAAAATTTCCTTTTTTAATCTTGCTCCATTACACTCATCACAATGCATATTACTCATATACATTTCATAAAAATCTCTCATTCCTTGTGATTTTGTTTCATTATATCTTCTTTCTAATGTTGGTAATACTCCCTCAAATGGTGCTCTAAATTTTCTTGTTCCTGCATAAGATGTATATTCAAAATCTATTTCTTCTTCTCCTGTTCCATATAATATTTTGTTTAAGAAATCTTTAGGTAAATCTTTTATTTTTTTCTTGATATCTACTCCATAATATCTACCTATACTTTCAAAATACATCTTTGCCATTGTTTCGCCTTTTTTCATAGTACTTGAACCAAATGCTTTAACTCCATCATATAATGTTTTATTTTTATCTGGAATTATTAAATCTTCATCCATTTTCATTAAATATCCTATTCCTGAACATTTTGGACAAGCTCCATATGGATTATTAAATGAAAACATTCTTGGTGTTAGTTCTGGGAAACTAAAGCCACAATCTGGACAAGCATAATTACAACTATATAATATAGGTTTTTTTCCTATTATATCTATTAAAACTAAATTGTCAGCATTTTTTAATGCTATTTCTATTGATTCTGTTAATCTTGCTACAATATCTTCTTTTATTACTAATCTATCTACTACTATTTCTATTTCATGTTTTTTATTTTTATCTAATTTTATTTCATCTGATAGTTCATATATTTCTCCA
Source organism: uncultured Clostridia bacterium (assembly GCA_947630445.1). GTDB lineage: Bacteria > Bacillota > Clostridia > TANB77 > CAG-508 > CAG-269. The sequence continues at coordinate 56,700 of CANRHQ010000002.1, forward strand.
TCTACTCGTACTCTTGCAAATCCATCTTTTTGTAAATCTTCAAATAATTTTGTGTATTCTCCTTTTCGACTTCTAACTACTGGTGCTAATATTTGTATTTTAGTTCCTTGATCTAATTTCATTACATTGTCTACTATTTGATCTATTGATTGCTTTTCTATTTTTTTTCCACAATTTGGGCAATATGGTATTCCTACTCTTGCATATAATAATCTTATATAATCATATATTTCTGTAACTGTTCCAACTGTTGAACGTGGGTTTTTTGAGGTGGTTTTTTGATCTATTGAAATTGCTGGAGATAATCCTTCTATTGATTCTACATCTGGTTTTTCCATTAATCCTAAAAATTGTCTTGCATATGATGATAAACTTTCTACATATCTCCTTTGTCCTTCTGCATATAAAGTGTCAAATGCTAATGATGATTTACCTGAACCTGATAATCCTGTTATTACAACCAATTTATCTCTTGGTATTTCTACATTTATATTTTTTAAATTATGTTCTTTTGCACCTTTTACTATTATTTTGTCGCTCATTTATATTCCCCCTTGCTCAATGAATTTATTATATAATATTTTTTTGTAAAAAGCAATATTTTGTTTGGTTTATTTTAGAATATAAAAACGGCCAACTGAAGTTGACCGTCTATTGCCACAGTTGTGGTGTTTTGGTTCATGGCTCGGGTTCAAGCATTGCCATAGGATGGTGTGCCTTTCTTTCATGCACTCCTGGTCCTGATGTTTTCAACCGGATGATGTCATAACCATCTTCGTGAGAAATCAGTACCTTTTCCGGCACTTTTTCTGCTGCCATTTCAGCAGATATTCTGATCTCATCTATAAGCTCAGAATCTTTTCTTTCCCGTTCTCCATAAGATTGTGCCATAGTAGCTCCTCCTTTAAAAAGCCATTTGAACTTTAACTTTGACTTTAATATTTTATCATTTTTTATGTTAATTGTCAATATTTTTAGCTTCTATCACTTTTTATTTTGTACTTACATATTAAAGGTGTGATGCTAAACACATCACACCTTAATTTTAATTTTCACCTTTTGTTGAATTTGTATGCTCACTCCACCATGTTATACCACTTTCTATAAAGTTCTTTAATTGAGTTCTTGTCTCTTCGCTCTCTTCTTTATTTAGTATCATTTCATAAGGAGATTTTACATTTGTACTATCTATATTTGATATTGTAATATCTATCTTATTATCTGTACTTTTTGATTCTGAGCCTTTTATACTAAATTCGCTTAAAGTTTTTATATTAGTTATATATCCTTCTTTTGATAATTTTACTTGTAATTCAAATGTATTGGTATCTGATGAATTTTCAGAACCTGTTGTTTTAATATTATCAAAATCAACATAATTTGTATTTAGCCATTCATTAAGTTTTTCTTTATTTATAGTTACTGTATAAGTATCTGTATCTGTTTCTTCTACTTTTGTTATAGCTTCAATAGATTTATTAAAAATTGAGTCTTTTAATAATTCAATTTCAAAAACTCCATATCCTATTTTTGAAAATGTATTATTATATTTCCAATCTCCTAAACTAGGGCGATTATTGTCATCCATTGGAGTATTTTTTTCAACATTTACTTTTGTTGTTGTTCCTGCTGATGTTGAATATACTTCTGATTTATTGAATGTATAAGATTCTTGTGTTCCATCTTTAATTGTTACAAGTCTTCTACCTGTTGTTTTATCATATTGTGTTACATCTTTTGTTTCTACTCCTTTTATTTTGTTGTTTCTCATTAATGTTAGGCTAGTAGCATTTTGTGTTTTTTCTGCTGCTTTATTAAGAATTTCTGCAAGCGTATCTACACCACTATAATCTATTGTATATTCTTTTATTTCAGCTTCATCTAAATTATCTCCATCTGGATCTAATTCTAGTTTATATACTTTTCCATTACCAGATGTTATTTTAGAAGATTTTATTGCTTCTAATTGTAAATTCATTGTGTTTGTATTACTTACTGTCATAATTCCATTTTCACTACTTGAACTATAAATATAGTTTTGTACATTTCCATTTGGATCTGTAACTTTTACTGTTGATACTCTATCTTGAAAATCATTTGATGTTAATGTTACTGGTAAGTAAAATCTTCCATCTGTCTTTGTTTTACTATTCCTGAATAAGTATTTCCTTTTTTCTCTAATCCATTGATAATTGCTTGTTCTGGAAGTTTAACACCCTCCATTTCCATTGAAAGAATTATACTAACTCCTTCGCCTCCATCCAATGTCTCACTTGTTGCTTTGCTATCTTTATCAATGTATTTTATCTTTATTTTGTCTTTATCTTTTGAGCAATGAAGTTTAATATTTTTAAAATTCTTATGGCTTGCATCATATTTAACAGCAATTTCTATATTTTTAGAAGTTTCTAAGGATATATCTGCTTGGTTACCACCTGATGCTTCTTCTGAAATTTCTATAGCATAATTATCACTATCAAAAGTATTTGCTGCTATTCTAATAGTTTCATCATCGCCATTGATTTGAGCAGTTGTATCAAATTTCTTAATTGTTATAGCACTCTTTTTATTATCATCATCTTGACTTAATTTTTTAAATGTATTTCCATAAATATCTGTAACTCCTGCTAATGCAGAATTAACATTCAAGAAAGTATTGTTAATATTATTTGCATCGAATGTGTTCCATCTAACATCAACAATAGCTGTTTCTCCAGAATATTTAATAGCATCATTTACTTTTTGACTTCCAGTATTCTTTAAGCTACATTGCCATAATGTGAATTTTGAAGCATTACCAGATATATCAATCAATGCTTGTGCGTCTTGTTGTGAATCAACTTCAAGATTTAATCTATGCAAAAATACATCATCTGCTGTAACTTTAATGTTTTTTACTTTTAAGGTTACCTTTGTTGATGGTCCAACAATTGAAAGTTTTCTAGAAATAGTTAAATCTTGGTCGCTTAAATCAATAGTACCATTAGTTGTTATAAATATTTTATCAACACCACTATCAGCTAATGCTGCAATAAGTTGATCTTTATCACTAACTTTTTTCGCACCTTCCTGACTTTTTACTCCATAAGCTACATAATAACGCTCATCTGATTTAGCTGTTATTCCGTCAGGACCAATTACATCTTTTGGAAGAGGTTCTCCAGTAGAATCCATGTGAATTGTATTGTCTCTGCTACTTGTAAATCCTATCAATGTATATGTTTCCCCATCATAATTAAATTCCTTGAATACTTTAAATGGATCTTCACCATAAGGTTTTTGAACCTTCTCTCCATAGTAATTATATCTGTAAAAAGTAGCCATCATTCTAGCTTCATGATTATGGAAAGTAGTTGTGTATATTTTTGAGTTTTCTGTTTTATTATAGTAATTATAATAGTTGTATGCTCCATCGACTTCCTTTATATCACCTGTACTGCTTTTTGAATCTTTTTGTTCTTCATATTTTGTAATCTTTTCTTTTTCTATTCTTTCTGCCGTTTTTGAATCTTTATCTGTTAAGTTTACTGTTGCATTATCTTTACTTGCTTTTACAGCAGGTAATTCATATGTTTCTTTATCAAAAGTTAATTCTGAAATTGTTAATGTTGAATTATCTCCCACTTCAATAGCAGATTCAAGACCTTCAGGAACTACATCTCCATCAATTACTATTTCTAATCCTGTTGAATTTAATAAACCACTTTCAACAAATATATCTTTTTTAGTATTTGTATTACCTTTTAATTTAATGTTATTAATAGTTACCTTTGCATTCTTTTTTACAGTAAATATTGAGGTTGATTCTGTTTCTGCATTTGCTCCCATAGAAATTGTGTGTTTGCTTTCTCCACCATTTATTGTAACACTTCTAGTAATATCTACATTTTTTGTAACTTCAAAATCTCCTGCAATATCAATACGAGAAACTTTTTCATTTTTTAATGCTGCATTTAATTCTTCTTCACTCTTAACTGTTGTAAAATCAGTTGCAAAATCAAAAGTATATTTAGTTTCTGCTCCGTCTGTTAATTTTACTGAATCATCAAGAGTTCCAATTGTTAATGTAAATTCTTGATCATCAACTGCCATTTTATTTAATGTCATATCTTGTGCTTTTTGAGCACCACCTAATATATCTTCAAATAAGGCTTTTGCTCCTGCTTGGATTTTTCCTTTTAATGCTGTTCCTTCTTCATCTAAACTAACAGTCTGAATAACATTATTTTCTCCATCTTTTGTAAATTCTACTTGTTTATTTCCAGCTGAAAGTGTAATACCTGTTACTTCTCCTCTTTGAAGAATGTATGCAATTGCACCTGGAATTGAAGTATTATCCATTTCACTTAATTTAGTAGTAGTATCTTTTATATTAAATGTAATAGTATTTCCTTCTTTTGAAACTTCAAATACATCTTTATAATCAACTACTTTTGCTAATTCTTGAACTACATCAGTTATAAATTTATCAACATCAATTGTCCAATGAGCTTTTAATGTAATATTTTCATTTTTACCTGTAGTGTATGTACTAAAGTCAAATTTTGTTTCTGGAGCATCAGATTTATACCAATAATCAAATTTATGATATGTATATGTTCCTAATTCTGGTGCTAATTTTTCATCAATTTTTTCATTTTGATAAATTTTTTCTTCTTTTGTTTTGATTTCTCCTGTTGTTTCATCAAAATATTCAAAAATTACTTTATTTTCAGTTTCGAACACTAAGTCTTTATATTTTATTTCATACTCAAATGGAATAAAGTCTGCTCCTGTGCGATTCTCTTCATTATATACTCCATCAAAGTCAATTGAATATTTAATTACCTTTTCATCTTCTTGAGCATTTTCATTTAATCTAAATAATACTAATGCCCAACCTTGTTCATGTTCTTCTTCAGATGGTGTATATATTTTTTTATTACCATCTTCAGTATTTAATATAAGTACCCATTTATTTTCATAATCTGGATATTCATCTTTAGGAAATTCAATTTTGATAGGTACAAAATATCCCGTATCATCTTGGAAAGTTCCATCTTTTAATTTTTGTTGTTTAATTACTCCTTCAATTTCTCCATTATTTGATATTACAGTTCCTTTTATTGTATCAAAATCAAATTCATAGCTTTTTAATTCCTTATCTTCTTCTGAATCTTCAACTAAATCCTTGCTAGATAAAATGTTAAATTTAACATTTTCTGAAGAAGATTTCTTTTGGAATTTTAATTCACTATAATCAAATGTTACTTCCCATGGTGCATATTCATCTCCTTCACCATCTAAGTCAATTAAAATTTTAAATTCTTTTGTTTCATTAGTTGATTGTAAATATTTTAAAATATAAATTTCTTTTGAGGTTTCAAAGTCTTGGTCTAATTTCTCAACACCAAATTCACTTTCTTCTTCACCATTATAGAAGAATTTTATATCAATTTTCTCTTTATTAATTGAATTTGTATCAGCTTTAACTAAATTTAAAAGTAATCCTAAATAGTAATTGTCTTTATTAGATTCAAGAGGATCTTTTTGTGCTGTCCATTCAGAATCTTCAAATATTGGAAGTAAACCAGTTACTTTATAACAATTAGGTGTTTCTTCTTTAAATTCTGTATAATATCCTTCTTTTTTAAACCATTTATCATCATCAAATGGAGTTGTATCTCCATTTTTTAATCCTTTAATTGTAACTATTGATGATTTTTCAAATGTAACTCCAGAATAATCTACTTCATATACTGTTGGTAAATATTCATCTCCGTCGTCTCCATCCCAGTCTATTGTAATTGTAAATTTCTTGTCATCATTATTTGATGCTTTATCATTTAACTTAAATAAATTAGTAAATGTTCCATTTGCATCAAAATTAGATACTCCAAATGTATTAGTTGTTTGACCAGCTATTGTAATTTTTGCTCCTTCTGGTATTTCTTGTAATGTTTCTGGTTTTTGAATATTAAATGCAAAATAATATCCAGTTTCCCCTTCTTCTGCAAAAATACCTGGTTCTGTACATTGTTCTGCAATTGTACCTGTTAGAGTTAATTTCTTTCCATCAGTTTTTAAATCATATTCATTTTCTTTTACTTGATAACCATATTTTAATAAAGCGTCTATATCATCTTGAGGAATTTGTTTAGAAAATGTTGCCTTTGAATCATCTTGGAATTCAACTTGACTCCAATCTATTGTTTGAACTACTGGAGCATATTCTTTACCTCCACCATCTAAGTCTACTGTTATTGTGATTATTTTATTATTTGATGTTGGATCTAAAGCCCATAAAACTGCCAATCCTTCTTTTCCAACTTCTTTTTCATCAAAGTCTGATAATGTTGCTTTTGTTGTATTATTTCCTTTTATTTCTACTGTTGTTGCATCTGTTGCATTTGGAACTTCTATAACAAATGCAAAATAATATCCTGTTTTATCAGCTCCTGTAAATCCACCTACTTCATTTGAATTTCTTTTTATAAGTCCTGTTAATTTTCCTTCATTTAAACTTAAATTTACACTATTTTCAGCATTTCCACCTGTAAATTTAAATTTTTCTCCTTCTAATGCTGTTTTATAATTACCTTCATTTGTTTTTTCTAAATCTACATTAATTTTTGTGTCTTCTGGTATAAAATTATAATCTATATAACGTATGTCTAACTTATCATCTTCTTTTAATTCTGTTGAACCTATAAAATTTTCATCTATTAACCATTTTCCTGTAGGTTCATAATTAACTATTTCTCTATTAATACGATAAATAGTCATTTCTCCTAAAGCTGTATCTTTGTTTTCGCCATCAAATTCATTATTCATTTGTATGCTTCTTGCTGCTAACATTACATCTTGAGTTGATAAATCCCAGTCTTGTGCAAATATATAATTACCTATTACATAAATATAATCTGGTTCATAACCAACTGTTTCATCTACTATTTTTCCCAATTCATCTAAAGTAACTGTTTTTGCAAATGCAGGAGTAACTAATAGAAAAAACAATGTAATAAAAGTAAATATAGCTATTCTACTAAACTTTTTTATCATCCTTTTCCCTCCTTTTATTTTAATCAATATATATAACTTGTGCTGTTACAATTGTTCCATTTTTTAATACTATTTCTGCCGTTTTTATTGAAACATCTATATCATCAGATGATACTGTAGGTGCACTACCTGTAAAACGATATGGATGAGTTCCATAATTTACTACTTTAAAATCATTAAAGTTTTTTCCATCTCTTGTTATTTTTACAGCATATTTAAATGTTGTTGTTTCTTTTTTCATAGCTGTTAATGTTATTACATAATCTGATTTTACTGTTACAGTATATGTTGCAGATTTTCCGTTTGATGTAGTTGCTGTAATTATTACAGTTCCATCACATACACCTGTAACATTTCCACTTGCATCTACTGTTGCTACCGCATCATTACCACTACTCCATGTTACTGTCTTGTTGTTTGCATAAGATGGTTCTACTGTAGCAGTTAATGTAATAGTACCATCAACTTTAACTGTAGTTGGTCCAGAAATTTTTATTCCAGTTGGATCTGTTGATTTATATCTTACAGTAACAGTAACACTTGCTGATTTATTTCCATCTACAGTTGTTACAGTGATAGTTACTGTTCCTTCACTTATACCTGTAACATTTCCATTTGCATCTACTCTTGCTATACCATTATTACTACTACTCCATACAACATTTTTATTTGTTGCATTAGTTGGATTTATATTTGCAGTTAATTGTATTACATCTCCTACATACATTTCTCTTGAACTGCTTCCATTAATACTTACACTTGTTACATACACTGTTGATGATCCTGATGGTGTTGGTGGTGTAGGTGGTGTTGGTGTTGGATTATTTGGTGTAACTTGACTAGAATTATTACCATTATCATTATTGTTTTCACTTGCTTTTATAGTAACTGTATATGTTGCTTCATGTCCACCATCTACTGTTGTTGCAGTAATAGTTACTTTTCCTGCTTTTAATCCTGTTACTTTACCATTTTGATCCACTTTTGCTACATTCTTATTACTACTACTCCATGTTACACCTTTATTTGTTGCATTATCTGGTGTTACTACTGCTGTTAAATTAATACTATTTCCAATAGTTACTTCTTGTGGACCACTTATAGAAACTCCTTCTACTTGGACTATTTGATTAGTTACTGTTATAGTACAAGTAGCTACAAAATTTCCATCTTCTGTTGTTACAGTAATAGTTACTGTTCCTTCTTTAATAGCTTTTACATTACCATTTTCATCTACTACTGCAATACTCTCATCACTAGAAGTCCATATTAATTTAGTAGCCTTTGCGTTTTCTGGTAATAATGTTGCTACTAAAACTGCACTTCCTCCTGGTGCTAGAGTTACTTCTGTAGCATTTAATGCTACTCCTTCAATTTCCGCATTTCCTAATACTGCCCATTCTGCCTTCAATACCATATTATGCTTAACTGGCGTATTAAAATCATATAATTCATCATTATAATACCATCCTGCAAATGTATAACCATCTTTTGTTGGTGGTTCTGGTTCTTCTATCTTTTTATTCTTCTTTACGACTACAGCTGCAACTTCACTTCCGCCATTGCTATCAAATGTAACATCATATTTTTTATTCATAAATAATAATAAAAATATTATAATTAGAAGAAGTAATAATAATATTGCAGAGATAATTATTATTTGTTTTCTATTTTTTTCATCTGAAAGTTCTTTTTCCATAAACTTTTCTCATTTCTCCTTTCTTTTTTATTATATTATGCTAATTAATATTGTATTAACAATATCACCTCCTATAAGGTTTGAGTTTTAAACAGGACTAAAACTATACCTTTTAATTCAAAAAGGATATATAATTATTAGTTATATATCCTTGTATTTAATTTTATATGTATTTTTAATACAAGAAATAACCTGATATATAAATATTAATATTATTTTTCTGCCTTATATTTTTCGATTTGGAGGTATTTTTCATATAATCTTCCCTTCATAATAATTGTATATAGTCATTTCTCATACTTAATATATATTGTATCATCTTTTGTTTGCAAAATCAACAATATTAATCATTATTTTTTACAATTTTCGATGAATTTACAAATTTTTTTAGCCCATAATTATTTTATCTTTAAAATTGGCATTTGTCAACAACTATTATTAATTTTTTTAATAAAATTAATAAAAAAATGGAATAATTTTTAAGGGGTATATATGGAATTATCTGATGCTTTAAAAATGCGAATTCTTAATTTAATATCTGAACGCAATATCAATGTTTCAAAACTTAGTACATTAGCTGGAATATCTCGTTCAACTTTGTCTAAATTTCTGTCTGGCAAAAGAAAATATATTAGAATTCAAATTATAGAATATATCTGCGAAGCATTAGATATAAAACTTACAGATTTCTTCAATGACAGTATATTTGATGATATTTATGTAGATGATAATTCTGAAAGAGATTCTCAAAAACGTAAAAATACAGCTAAATAAAAATGTTAGCTGTATTTTTATATTATTTTTTCTAATTCTTTAATTTTATCTCTTAATTCTGCTGCCTTTTCAAACTCCATCCTACTAGCATATTCTAGCATTTCATCAGTTAATCTATTTATTGTTTCTTTAATATCTTCTTCTTTTTCTAGTTTATATTCTACACCAATATTTTCTGTTTGAATTGCCTTTATTGAATCTCTTACAGATTTCTTTATTGTCTGTGGAATTATATTATGTTCTTTATTATATGCTTCTTGTATGCTTCTTCTCCTATTAGTTTCTTTTATAGCCTTTTCCATTGACTCTGTCAATTCATCAGCATACATTATAACTGTTCCTTCAGTATTTCTTGCTGCCCTTCCTATAGTTTGTATTAATGAACGTTCTGAGCGTAAAAATCCTTCTTTATCAGCATCTAATATAGCTACTAAAGAAACCTCTGGTATGTCAAGCCCTTCCCTTAAAAGATTTATTCCTACTAATACATCAAATTCTCCTAATCTTAAATTTCTTATTATTTCCATTCTTTCTAATGCTTTTATATCTGAATGCATATAATTTACCCTTATATCTAAACTTTTTAAATATTCTGTTAAATCTTCTGCCATTTTCTTTGTTAATGTAGTTACTAAAATTCTCTCGTTCTTTTCTACTCTGATTCTTATTTGTTCTAATAAATCATCAATTTGATTTGTTACTGGTCTAACTTCTATTTTAGGATCTAATAATCCTGTTGGTCTTATTATTTGTTCAACAACATTATCTCCTGAATGTTCTTTTTCATATTCAGCAGGTGTAGCACTTACGAATATAACTTGATTTATTCTCTCTTCAAATTCATTGAACATTAATGGTCTATTGTCAAATGCAGAAGGTAATCTAAAACCATATTTAACTAATGATTCTTTTCTTGCTCTATCACCATTATACATTGCCCTTACTTGTGGTATTGTTGCATGTGATTCGTCTATTAATAATAAAAAATCTTCTGGAAAATAATCAAATAATGTGTATGGAGGACTTCCTGGTTCTCTACCGCTCATATGCCTAGAATAGTTTTCAATTCCTTGACAAAATCCTGTTTCTTTCATCATTTCTAAGTCAAAATTAGTTCTTTCTTCTATACGTTGTGCTTCTATAAGTTTATTTTGCTTTTTAAAATACTCTACTCTTTCTTCCATTTCTTGTTCTATTGTTATCATTGCTCTTTCCATTTTTTCACTAGATGTTACATAATGTGAATTTGGGAAAATCATTACATGTTGTCTTGTTCCTATTGATTTACCTGTTAATGGATTTATTTCACTTATTTTTTCTATCTCATCTCCCCAAAATTCTACTCTTATCGCAGATTCTCCTTTATCTGATGGATATATTTCTGCTATGTCTCCTTTAGCTCTAAATGTTCCTCTTTTAAAGTCTATTTCATTTCTTGTATATTGCATTTTTACTAATTTTTTCAAAACGCTGTCTCTTGATATTTGCATTCCTGGTCTTAATGATACTATCATATTTTCATAATCAATAGGATCTCCCAAACCATATATACATGATACTGATGCTACTACTATTACATCTCTAGTTTCAAATAATGATGCTGTAGCCGAATGTCTTAATTTATCTATTTCATCATTTATTGATGCATCTTTTTCAATATATGTATCTGATTGTGCTATATAGCTTTCTGGTTGATAATAATCATAATAAGATACAAAATATTCTACATTGTTTTCTGGAAAAAATTCTTTAAATTCACTATATAATTGCCCTGCTAATGTTTTATTATGTGCTAAAACTAATGTTGGTCTCTGTACTTTTTCAATTATATTTGCCATTGTGAATGTTTTTCCGAGAACCTGTAACCCCAAGTAAAGTCTGGAATTTCTTTCCCTCTTTTATTCCATTACTTAAATATTCTATTGCTTGTGGCTGGTCGCCAGTTGGCTTATAATCTGAATGTAATTTAAACATATTATTCCCTTTCTTTATCTTTTTCATCTACAGAAATTAAAAACAATCTCTCATCAAAAGCTCCGTTTTTATTGTCTTTAAGTTTCATTATTTCTTTTACTTCATCAAAAGAAATATTATATTCTCTCATAATTGTTTGAACAACTTTCATTAAATCTCCTATTTCTTCTGCACTATGAGCTTCGATTACTTCACTTGCCTCTTCTAATAATTTCTTATCAAGTTCTTTTTTATACTCATCTTCATTTAATTTTCTATATTCACATTTATGACCTTTCTTTTTAATATTTTCAATTACTTTATCTCTAACTAATTTATTATAATAAAATATCATTACAATCACCTTTCTTTTTTGTTAGATGAATATAAATATTTTAGCATTTTTTCATAAAAAATACAAGGTCTTTAAATACCTCGTATCTATTTTTATATTTTCTTTTAATAATAGCTATTCATCTTTTAAATATCTTTCCCAATCCATAAAGACATGTCCTATTCTTACAACAAAGACCTTATTATTTTCTTCATCAATAATGTAGAATATTATGTAATTTCTTACATTGATTTTTCTAATGTTTTTATGTCCTGTTAATTCTTCATCCAGTATAGGCATACTTCCAGCGACATCTTCCAATTTTTTTAATTCTTGTTTAAACAAAATTTTATATTTATCTGCAATAATATCTTCACACAAATCATACTTAAGATATGAAATAATGTTTTCTAAGTCTTGTTTTGCTGTTTCTGAAATTTCTATTATATATTTTTTCATATTATTCACTCCAAATATTTATATAATATCTATTTTTTCAAAGACTTCATTTAAAGAATAGACTTTATTAGCTTTTATATCATCTATCCCTTTTTGTAATTTTTCTTTTAAGTCCTTTTTGCTCTCTATTATTACACTATCTGGTGCTTCTTTATCTATATGTGATAATTTTAAATATTCAATAAAATCAATAACTTGATTAGTTAGCTCTTCTGGTAATGTATCTATTTCATTATATAACCTTTGCTTTTCTATAGACATATTACTTACCTCCAAATTTCATATTTTTAATTTCTTTTCAATACATTATTATTATAGCATTAAAAAAGAAAAAATACTACTAAAAATTAAATTTTATTTTAGATAAAGTCCTTCTTTTTTCATTACACGAATTCGATCACAAATTTTTTTGTTCGTTTAGTTTTATATTTTCCTCCTATTAGATAAAAAAGCGGAAGTTATTCCGCTTCTTTTATTTTTGATATTATATCGTTATATTGGTTGATTAATGAGTCTGAATAAAATACTAATTGATCATTTTCAATTTCCCAACTTCCTTTGTTTGCAACAAGAAAATTAATAGCTTCTTCTTCATTCTCTATTAAAGATTTAAGATCATTTAAACTTTTTAAAATTTCATCTCTAGTAGATTCCATTTCAGATAAATTATCTCCTAGTGTATATTGTTTATAAATATTGGTATAATATTCATCCAATTCTATATCTTTTATATAAGATAGGGCTGTTTCTTCTGTAAGACAATTAGAAAAATTAGTTAAAATTGTATCTAAAGTAGTTTTAGATTCACTTAATATATTTTTTGTATTAGTAAAATTTGGACCATCCTCCTTGATATTTTCAATATTTAATGCATATATTATAGTTTCATTATTTACTAAAGCATCAAGTTGTTTCATATAGTTTACAAAATCTTTAGAATAATCTTTTACAGCTTTTTCTACTTTTGCATAATCACCTGTAGTAACAGTAGTAGGCAATTGTTTATTCAAAGATTCATAATCAAGTGGATAGTTGTCTAATAAATCATATAATGAATCTAGTTCTTTTTCTAATATTTCCTCTTGTTTTAAATCAGATGTAACCTTGAATGCAATTATTGCTATAAGTGCTATTACCAAAATAGCAATGATAAGAAGTATTATTTTTGTTTTCTTTTTCATATACATTTCCCCCTTTTATTCATTATTGTAAACTAATATATCACAAAAAGGATGGAAAGTAAATTATTTCAATAAAAAATAATATTTTTTCAAGTTCTACTTCTTTATAGTAAATTCTCTTCATTTTCATTAGTATTACTATCTTCTACTTTTTCTTGTTCATTTGAATCATTTTCATTTGTATCTGGTAATTTTTCTTCTGGTTTAGTTGGCTCTTGTGGATTTGTTTCTTGTGGACTACTTGGCTCTTGTGGTTTCGTTTCATCTGGGTTGTTTGGTTGTTGTGGATTCGTTTCTTCTGGACTACTTGGCTCTTGTGGTTTTGTTTCATTTGGCTTATTTTGTTCTACTGGATTAGCTTGTCCACCTAAATCAGGTACATAACTTTTCCATGGGTTTCCACTTGTAGAATCTGTTGGATCCCAATTTCTACATTGTTCATTAGAAGAAATTTTTTGACTAGATGGTTTTCCAAGAGGTCCTGGATCAGATGATGAATAGAATTCAACACAAGTGCCTTTTGAACAATTGTCATAAATCCATTTTGCATCAACTACTGCAAGTCTTATACAACCAGCAGATGCTGAAGTTCCTAATTTATCATATTCCCAATATTCTAAAGAATCAGGAGACTGTGCTAAATAAGGCACTGAATGGAATAATATATGACCTGTAATTCTAGAAGAATATTGTCCATATACTCCACCAAATAATAAAAGCCATCTGTATTTTCCAGACATTTTATATACTCCAGATTTTGGAGTATCTATTCCAGTAGAACATACCATTGCTTTGTAAGGTACTGTATATTCTTTATTAGAATCCATTGTATATATTGTTACAACATTTGCAGTATAATTTACTTTTATATAATATTTAGGTTTATTCTCATTATTTTCTTTATTTGGTTTATTGCTTACTTCATTTTTATTTTCTTCAGGTAAATTTTCCATAGTTTGTACCTCTTCATTTAATTCACTTACTTCTACTGTTAATGTATCTTGGTTTTCTATGTCTTCATCATTTTCTTCTATAGCAGTTTCCATAGAATCAGTTTCTATAATATCAGTTTTATTATTACTACTATAAATACATAATCCTATTGTAAATATAATTAATAATACAATAATAATTACTGTTATTATATAATATTTTTTTGGTACATTTTTTAATATATTTTTTAAATTTTCCATTTTTTCCTCTTTTATTGTTATAATTAATTTACATACTTTTAACATGATATTTTTTATGAATATTTATAGTATATCAAATATATGATTAAAAAGCTATATTGTTTAGTAAATTTTTAATAATTATATGGTTATCCAAAAATTATTTACAAATAAAAGAGTTACCATTTGGTAACTCTTTTGAGTGTTACTCATCCCACACCTTATAAAAAATGTGGTTTCCAATTCTTACTTTTACCTGTATGCTTTCTCTGGATGATAACATCCTTTGACTGCATAATTGAGGGTTATAGTAATAAAATGCTCCTCCAGACGAATAGCTTTCGTCTAAATTTTTTTCCCTTGTTACTTGCTCTAAAAGGACTTCTGTAGGATTTTCTCCATTCAATGCCCTTTGTACAGCTTCTTTTGTTTTTTCTGGAACCATATCAATCGTAACTTTGATAGGATTTTTTGTACCCATATAAATTCCATCCCTTTTTACTGCCGAAAATGCTCCGCTTTGATTCATTACACCTTCCAAAGTATTTGGAAAATCTTGTGAGCATATCCGATTAAGGATTGTAGCAGCTACTGCTACTTGTCCTTCTTCACTCTCGCCACCCGCCTCAGCAAATACTAATATTTGAAATATCTCTATTTCTTTATTAGTAAAATTTACTCTAAGCTGTGGTTTTTTCGGAGTTTCTGCTATTACTGGTTGTGGTTCCTGCTCTTCTTGTGCCATTATGACTACTTCATATGACTTAATTTTAGAAGTTGGCATTTTTATCTTATTTGTTTCTGTTGCTACTACTGATATTTCTTCAGTTTTATTCTTTTCATCTACTAAATCATATAAATAATTAGCTCCAACAACTTCAACTGCCCATAAAGCAATTGACAAAACAGTTAATAAACTTAAGAAAAAAATTCTCCGCATTTTTACACTCCTTCTAATTTTTTTATCTATATTATTATAACATAGATTACAAAATTTGTCAATTTATGTCTACATACTTTAAGTCCTCTTTACTGTATTTTTCGGGCTTTAAGCCAACTTTATCTCTCATATAATCTAATAATAATATCATTGCAATTGTTGTCATACATCCTACAATTAATATAGTATTTGATGCATTTGTTATATGTAATAATAATGCACCTGTTAGACTAATCAATATAGAACAAATATTATAAAATATATTTCTTATTGTTGCTAATTTTACTCTTACTTTCCTTGTTGTAAAATTATTTAAATACCTATATATTAAAACATAATATACTCCTTTTATTGCTCCCTGCATTACAAATAAAAATATAATAATATATGTATTTAATACACTTTTGTTTAACATAGCAAAAAATGCAATTAATATACATGATGCAGTAAATGGAATTCCTAAAAAAGAAAGAGTTGTATTTCTAAATTTTCTATGTACTAAATTTTGTGCCCTTGAACATATTGCTGCAACTATTTGAATTATTGCAAAAATTACACCAAAATATTGCTCTGGTATCGTTATTTGTTTTAATACTCCACTTCTAAATGTTGTCATATTATAAGATAATCCTGACATAAGTGCAAAAAATATTAATAAGCATTTTATCCTTTTTGATTTTTTTACAAATTTTATAGCATCTCCCAATTGCTTAAAATATTCTTTTATTCTTACTTTAGGTTGTTCTTCTACATCATCTGGCATTTGTGTATGTCTAAATCTTGTTGCTAATATCGTTGAAATTATGTTAGTAATCAAACAAAATACAATTGGTAAATATGGCGTAATAACATATGCAAAACCTGCTATTAATGAAGTTATTGCATCTACAACATAATATCTTGAAGAGCCAAGTCCATCTATTGAAGAATATAAACTTCCTCTTTTTTTGCCACTTGGCAATGAATCATATAAAATGTTTGTTTCACATACACCTTTTATTACATAACCTATTGCATCTATAAAAAATGATAACAATAATTGTGAAAAATTTGAAACTATTAAAAGAATAAATGTAAATATACACATACATATATTGGCAAATACTAGACTATTCTTTTTTCCAAATCTATCTACTATCAATCCCACTGGAATTTGCAATATCAAACAAGATGCTGTAAAAAAAGCCTCACCTAATAATACTTGTGATCCCTCAAAATGTTTTGCTTGAGTTAAAAACAAGTATATTATTGAATAATAAAATAGCAAATCCCATGATACCATCTTATATATTGGATATAATTTTGTATTAATTTTTCTATTTTGTATTTCTTTAGTACTACTCATTTTTTCCTCTCTTTATTATAATAATCGTTGAGTTTCTTTTGCAATCATTAGTTCTTCATTTGTTGGTATTACATAAACTTTTATTTTTGAATTTGGTGTAGAAATTTCTTTTTCTTCTCCTTTAACATTATTAGCTTCTTCATCCAAGTCAACACCCATAAATGTTAATTTTTCACATATTCCCTTTCTTATATTTACTTGATTTTCTCCGACTCCACCAGTAAATACAATATAATCTATTCCACCCATAGCTACAGTATATTTAGAAATACATGAAGCTATCTCATAATTAAATTTTTCTATTGCTATTTTAGCTCTTTCATTATTTTCACGTGATGCTGATTCTATTTCTCTAAAATCTGGTACTAATCCTGATATTCCTAAAACTCCAGATTCTTTATTTAATACATCTTCAACTTCCTGTGCTGATAAATTTTCTTTTTTCATTAAAAATGTAACAACTGATGGATCTAAATCTCCTGAACGAGTTACCATTGGTATTCCTGCAACAGGTGTCATTCCCATAGTTGTATCTACTGATTTACCGCCTTTAACTGCACAAATACTTGAACCTTGTCCTAAATGACATGTTACTATTTTTAAATCTTCTATATTTTTTCCAACTATTTCTGCTAATTTTTGTGATACATACATATGTGATGTTCCATGGAATCCATATTTTCTAAGTTGATATTTTTTATAGTATTTATATGGTACTGGATAAATATATCTTTCCTCTGGAATTGTTTGATGAAATGCTGTATCAAATACACCTACCATTGGCTTACCTGGCATAACCTTTTTACATGCTTCTATTCCTGTAATTCCTGCTGGAGTATGTAATGGTGCTAATTCTATAAATTCTTTCAAAACATCTACTACTTCATCTGTTATAACTACAGATTTATTTATTTTTTGCCCACCATGTGCTAATCTATGACCTATTGCAGTAATTTCATCTAAACTATCAATTACTTTATATTCTGGATTTATTAATTGCTTTAATGAAAAATTTATTGCTTCTTCATGTGTTTCTGCATAATGTTTTATTTCTATTTTTTGTCCATTTACTTTATGTGTTATAAATGATTCTTTTTCTCCAATTCTTTCATATTTTCCAGAAGCTAATACTTTTTCATTATCCATATCTATTAATTGATATTTTAATGATGAACTGCCACAATTTAATACTAATATTTTCATATTTTTCTCCTTTACTATTTAAGAACTCTCTCTGTTTCCTTTGCTATCATTAATTCTTCATTTGTTGGAACAATAAATACTTTTATTTTTGAATTTGGTGTAGAAATTTCTCTTTCTTTTCCTCTAACATTATTTAATTCCTCATCTATTTCTACTCCAAAGCATTTTAATTGTTTACAAATTTCATTTCTTGAAAATGGTGAATTTTCTCCTATTCCAGCTGTAAATGTTATTACATCTACTCCTCCCATTGCTACAGCATATTTTGCTATATAACATGCTACATCATAATGGTAAACATCTAATGCTAATTTTGCTTGCTTATTTCCTTCTAATGCTGCATTTTCTATATCTCTAAAGTCATTTGATACTTCTGATATTCCATATACTCCAGATTGTTTATTTAAAATATTTTCTATACTAGCTATATCTAAATTTTCTTTTTTCATTAAAAATGTAACTATAGATGGATCTAAGTCTCCTGAACGAGTTCCCATAGGTATTCCACCAAGTGGGGTTAATCCCATACTTGTTTCTACTGATTTACCATCTTTTATTGCACATATACTAGCACCTTGTCCTAAATGGCAATTTATTATTTTTAAATCTTTTATATCTTTTCCTATTAATTCAGCAACTCTTCCTGATACATATTGGTGTGATGTTCCATGGAATCCATATTTTCTTACACCATATTTTTTATAATATTCATAAGGTATTGAATAAATATATCTTTCTTCTGGAATTGTTTGATGAAATGCTGTGTCAAATACTGCTACCATTGGCTTATTTGGAATTATTTTTTGACATGCCTCTATTCCTAAAATAGCAGCTGGATTATGTAATGGTGCTAAACTTGCATTTTCTTTTATTCCTTTTACTACTTCATCTGTAATTAAAACAGCATCTTTAAATGTTTCTCCTCCATGTACTACTCTATGTCCTACAGCATCTAATTCATCTAATGTTTTAAATACTCCATATTCTTCACTTGTTAATTTTTCCATTACAAATTGAATAGCAGTTTCATGATTCATTGCTGGATATTCAAATTTATGTTTTTCTCCATTAAGTTTGTGTGTTAAAAATGCGTTTGGTTGCCCTATTCTTTCATAATAACCTTGTACAAGTGTTTCTTCTGTTTTTGTGTCTATTACTTGATATTTTAATGATGAACTTCCTGAGTTTAATACTAATATTTTCATATAAATTCCCCTTTCTAATTCTGTTCTTGCGCTTGAACAGCTGTTATTGCTATAACTCCAGCAATGTCTTTACTACTACATCCTCTTGATAAATCATTTACTGGTTTTGCAATTCCTTGACATAATGGTCCATATGCCTCTGCTTTTGCAAGTCTTTGAACTAATTTATATCCTATATTTCCTGCCCCTAGGTCTGGAAATATTAATATATTTGCATCACCTTTTAGTGGACTTCCTTTTGCTTTAAATTCTGCCACTTCTGGTATTATAGCCGCATCTAATTGTAATTCTCCATCAACCAACAAATTTGGTTCTTTTTCTTTTACTTTTTTTGTTGCTTCTATTACTTTTTCTGTTGCTTCTGAATGTGCACTTCCATATGTAGAATATGATAACATTGCAATCTTAGGTTCTCCTCCAATTAGTTGTTTGAAACTTTTACTTGAAGATATTGCTATTTCCGAAAGTGCTTCTGAATCTGGTTGTTCATTTAATCCACTATCTGCAAATATAAATGTTCCATTTGAGCCATACTCACAATCAGGAACTACCATTATAAAAAATGCAGATACTAATTTAGTTCCAGGTGCTGTTTTTAAAATTTGTAATGCAGGTCTTAATGTATCTGATGTTGAATGTATTGCTCCTGACACAAGTCCATCAGCCTCATTTAATTTTACCATCATCATTCCAAAATACACTGGATCTAATACTAATTGATGTGCTTGTTCTTCTGTCATGCCTTTTGCTTTTCTTAGTTCATATAATTCTTTTTCATATATTGCTGTCTTTTCAGATTTTTCTGGATCCACTATTTTTATATCGGAAATATCAATTTGCGCTTTTTGTGCTTGTTGTCTGACTTTTTCTTCGTTACCTATTAATATTACTTTTGCATAATTTTCTTCTTTTACAATTTTAACTGCTTCTAATGTTCTTATATCTGTAGCTTCAGGTAATACTATAGTTTTTATGTCTTTCCTAGCCATTTCTTTTATTTTTTCTATAAAAGCCATAGAGTTCCTCCTTACTTATATTAATACAGACCTTATAATATCATAATCATAAAAAAAAGACAATATTTTTCTAAAAAAACAGAATAAAAAAGCCTATACACTTTGTATGTATAGGTATTCTTTTAATAATAATTATATCTATTATTCATTGTATTATTATTTTGTAAATTAATATTATTTAATAAATTTCCGTAAAAACCGGTTGTAGATATTGTTATAAATTTAATTGCATATATATCACAATAAACTAAACTGTCATTTTCAAATGATCTAAGTAATATGTAACTTGCTCCAACATCTTCTAAAATTCCTATTCTATCTACTAGGTTATTAGTTCCAATTAGAAACTCTACTCTCATAAGTCTTCCTATTTGTTCTCTTAAAAATGCTGGTGTATAAATTGGATTTGTTAAAATTTCTGGTGAATTTTGGTTTATTTCAACATTTCTTGTTTCTCTTTTGTCTTGCTTTTCCTCTACATTTGGCATATATTTATTAATACTCCTTTCTTTAGGTTCGTGCATATCTTTCTGTAGGTCTATAAAAACAATGTTTTCCAAGTCTTGTGTGAAATGTTCCAGATCCATTTGATGGGAATGTAGAACCACATGATGGTCTAAATGGGTTTAAATACCACAAGCAATTACCTATCTCATTTAATTTATTTCCTGATAATGCCCAGTCTGCAATCTCATAATGTATTTCAGTTGGATTCATATTATATATATTCTGTGAGTTATATTGGTTTCTTATAGTTTCTCTTGCACAGTCATATTGTCCTTCTTGAAATATAATATTTCGTATACTTCCGCCCTGTGAAATTCTAGAATATTCACCATCTGATACATTAACTCTATTCATTGTTACAGTTGCAACTGCTTTCATTCCATTATCTCCTTCTCCTCCTGCTTCACATTGGATTATTCTTGCTAATAATTCCCTATCTGAATATGCCACATATACCACCTCATAAAATATTATATGTATTTTTTTAATTAGTGTTACTATTTTATTGGTTTGTATAATTGGCTTTCTACTTTTTCACTTAAAAATTCCTCTATTTTATTAGGTTTTTTTATCAATTCTTCTTTTTGCTGTTTATTTAAAGTTTTAATATAATATTCTAATTTAGAAGCAGATTGTCTAGTTTCTGTTTCCCATGCTTGTTCTAATTTTACAGCTGTATGTGTAAAAGTATATTTAGCACATTTTTCTGATTTTTCAAAATGTTCCTTTTTTCTTCTTTCTAAATCTGATGTTATTCCTGTATATATTGAATTATCTTTACACCTCATCATATATGTATAATACATTTTATTTTCTCCTTGCAATTAATGCTTTTATTTTTATTCCTTGTTCTGAAAACATCTTTTCATGCTCGGTTTCTATATTATTTTTCCATATAGGTTCTGCATGTAAATCATATGTTTTATTCAAAATTTCAAAATTTGATTCTTCAAAATATTCAATACTAGATCTAAATAAATCATCATCATCTGTTTTAAAATATATTTCTCCACTTTCACTTAAAAATTCTTTATATTTTTCTAATTGTCTTGTATGTGTTAATCTTTTCTTTCTATGTTTTCCTTTAGGCCATGGATTACAAAAATTAATATATATCCTTTTTATTTTGTCTTTTTCTCCAAGTATTAAATTTATTCTTTCTATATCAAATCTTGTTAACAATATATTATCAATTTTTTTATTTTCTTCAAAATATTTTTGCTCAATATTTCTCTTTGCTAGTCCTAACATTGCATCTACTAAATCTATTGCTATATAATTTATATTTGGATTTTGGACTGCTAATTGAGATATAAACTGACCTTTTCCACAGCCCAATTCCAAATGTATAGGATTTTCTTTATTTCTAAATTCATTAATCCACTTATCTTTTAACTTTTCTGGTTCGTCTCTGTAAAATTCGCTTGCTTCTAATTCTGGTCTTGCCCATGCTTTAAATCTTATCCTCATCTAAGTTCTCCATTCTAATACAGTATTTTTCATATAGATTTTTTATATTAGTCTTTGTTAGTGTTTTATTTAGTCCTTCTTTGCTTAATTGTGTAAAAACAGCTATCATAAATTTATCTACATGTGGATTTACAAACATAAATTCTCTCTCTTTCATGTAATAATTTATTTGCCAATCATTAGAGAATTCTTTTCCTCTATATACTATTCCTGCTGCAATTTTATCACATATCATTTCTGCAGCATATTTATATGGCATTATAACTGTCTTTTCTGGTAATGACATGTCTATCCAATATTCTGGATGATGTTTGTTTCTGCCTTTATGATGTAACCATGCTTTTGAATATCCTTTTTCTTTTTTACAATTCATTATAGGACTTTTATGTCCATCAAAGTATTTTGCACTTTCCCAAAATTCTTCTATTGAAAATTTTGATAAATCATGTACAACCCCCCTCCATGGAATTCCTATTTTACAGCAAAGTTTAAATACTACCCATTTATGTTTTATTATTAATTTTAAATGTTTAAATATATTTATTATTTTCATTATTTTTCTTCTTTCTTGACTATAATTATTAAAAATTGTATAATTTTTTTATCAAAAAGTCAATATTAAGGAGTCTCTATGTTTTTAAAATATATCGTAAATAATAATAAATATCAAAATGTGAATCAATTGCTTAAACAAGAATTTCAAATTTCTTCACGACTATTACATAAACTTATTATTAATCAACATGTAATGCTAAATGATATTACTATTGATACAAGAAATTCTGTAAAAATTGGTGATGTTGTTACTGTTAATTTGGACTTTGAAGAAACTAGTGAAAATATCACTCCAATAAATATGAAATTAGATATCATATATGAAGATGATGCTTTACTTGTTTTAAATAAACCTGCTGGTATAGCCATTCATCCTTCTGTTTTGCATTATGAAGATAGTTTAGCTAATGGTGTAAAATTTTATTTTGAAAGCATTAATTTAAAAAGAAAAATCAGACCAGTTAATAGGCTTGATTCAAATACTTCTGGTTTAGTTGTTTTTGCAAAAAATGAGTACATTCAAGAATGTCTAATTACGCAAATGAAGGATAACACCTTTAAAAAGGAATATATTGCAATTGCAGTTGGACATTTTGATAAACCTACTGGTATTATTAATTTACCTATTGCTCGTAAAGAAAATAGTATAATTGAAAGATGTATTTCTAAATATGGTCAAGAAGCTATTACTAAATATAATGTTTTAAAAGAAATTAATAATCTGTCTATTGTAAAATGTGTTTTAAAAACTGGGCGAACACATCAAATTCGCGTACATATGTCTGCAATAGGGCATCCTTTGCTTGGAGATAAAATGTATGGTTCTTCATCTGACTTAATTAATAGACAAGCATTACATAGTTATAAGATTAGTTTTATTCATCCTATTACTCAAAATAATATTGAGCTGATTTCTGATATACCTGATGATATGAAAGTTTTAATAAGATAATTAATTAAACAAATAAAAAACACACCGTTTTTAATATGTTAAATATAAACGATGTGTTTTTGATTTTTAATAACTAATTGTATAATTTTCTATTGCTGTTGTAGATTTTGTACATGAAAGAGTATATGCTGCACTAGTACATTTTAAAGAACCTCTAACAGTATGAGCTGGATCAGGCCAATACTTCTCCCAAAATTCGCTACAACTGCTAACATCACAACCGATATGATACACTAGCTGTATGTAACTGTCCACAAATACTTCCTCTTTTAGATGCTGAACCAGTTGCACTAGGATGAGAACAATTACATCGTCCTCCATGTGTACCGTTAACTGAAGAAGTAACAAAACTACCAGTTCCACGACATGTTTCCATATTATAACAAGCATCTGTATGATTATGCTTTGTATAGCAAGCTCCACCACTTGTTGCATTTCCACTATGTGTATGTTTGTTTGCTACTATTTTTATTGCCTTTGATACTGTTTCTGTTGAATTGTTTGCATTATCTATTGTTAGTACATGTAAATAATA
Source organism: uncultured Clostridia bacterium (assembly GCA_947630445.1). Taxonomy (GTDB): domain Bacteria; phylum Bacillota; class Clostridia; order TANB77; family CAG-508; genus CAG-269. The sequence goes on from CANRHQ010000002.1 coordinate 81,041, forward strand.
TGTCGTTGTTCCTGTTGTAGGTATTGATAATGTTACTTGTTGTCCACTACTTGAAAATGTTTGATCATAACTTGTTGCAGTTGTTCCTAATTTTGCTGCATTTGTATTTAATTTATATTTCAT
>CANRHQ010000003.1 GCA_947630445.1 uncultured Clostridia bacterium
TCTTTTGTGTTTTCTTGCACCTGCTCTTTTAATTCTGATATTTCTTTTGTATTTTCTTGCACCTGCTCTTTTAATTCTTTGACATCCATTTTTAGTTCTTTAATATCTTCTGTGTTTTTTTGTACTTGCTCTCTTAATTCTGCTATAGCTTTTGTGTTTTCCTGTACTTGTTCTCTTAATTCTGCTATTGCTTTTGTATTTTCTTGTACTTGCTCTCTTAATTCTGCTATAGCTCTTGTGTTTTCTTGTACTTGTACTTTTAATTCTTTTACATCTTCTCGCAGATCATTAATAGCTCTTAATATTTGTGTAAATTGTTCTTCGCTCAAATAAAAAACCTCCTTACTATATGAAATTTAGTTTATGGTTAAATTTAGAAATAAATAATATTAATAAAAAAATGAAAAAAATTTTTGAATAAAGATAAGTAATACTATAGTTGATATTATACTATTATGTTTTATAACTGTCAATATAAAAAGCAATACTTTTTTAAATAATCTGTATTGCTTTTTACATTTAATTTATGCTCTTGGATGAGCTTTTTTATATATATTTTTTAATGTTTCATCTTGGAATTGCATATATATTTGTGTTGATAATATATCAGAATGTCCAAGCATTGTCTGTATTGATTTTAAATCTGCCCCATTTTGTAATAAATGTGTTGCAAATGAGTGTCTTAATACATGTGGTGTTATATCTTTTTCTATATGTGCTTGTTCTTTATAATATTTTATTATTTTCCAGAACCCTTGTCTTGTTAATCTTTGACCATTTACATTTACAAATAATGCTCTTTCATTTTCATCTTTTATCATTATTTTTCTTGCTTTAAGCATGTATTCTTTTAGTGCTTTTAATGACATATTACCTAATGGTATTGTTCTTTCCTTTTTTCCAGTTTTACATGTTGCATAACCTTGTTCTAAATCTACATCTTCTATATTTAAAGATATTATCTCAGTTACTCTCATACCTGTTGCATAAGCAAATTCTAACATTGCTTTATCTCTTATGCCTTTTAAGTCAACACATTTTGGTTGTTCTAATAATAATGTAACTTCATTAGATGTTAATACATTTGGTACTCTTTTTTCTATTTTAGGTGATTGTATTCCTTCTGTTGGATCTTTTTGTATTTTTTTATTTTTTAGTTCGTATTGAAAAAATGATCTTATTGAAGCTAATCCTCTTGATATTGTTGAAGGCTTTTTTCCTATTTCTTGCATATATAATATATATTTTTTCATTTCATCTTCTGTAATTTTTCTATAATCTTCTAAATTTTCTTCTATATATTTTTCAAATTGCTTTAAATCTCTTTTATATGATTGTAATGTATTGTTTGATACTTTTTTATCGTTTTCTAAAAACCCAAAAAATAAGTTTAACTGCTCTTCCATTTCTTCCTCCACTTATGATTAATTATATTGTTAAATATATCAATAGTTTTACATAACTGATATACCATATGTTATATCAAATTTTATATAAAAAGTAAATAGATTTTATATTTTTTTTAAAAATATTTTATTAAACCGACTAACATTCTATATGAAATCTCTATTTTTATAATTGAAGATAATATCATAGCTACTAACACAATTATTGAAATTATAAAATGTCTTAATATTGATATTTTTATATTTTCTTTTCTTCTATCTTTTATTATTGACATATATAACCTTATACTGCTTACACCTAGAAAAATAATTGCAGGTATAAATATTATATTTTGTAAAAATATCGTTATAAATATAAATATTATTCCTTTAACTTTTCCTAAAACATATACACATGATGCAATTGTTATTCCTAAAGAAAATCCTCTAAATATTATTATTCCAAATACAATTGGTAACCCTATTATTGTTGTACCTGCAAACCATAACAAAAATACTAATATTATATTATCTCTTAAATCTTGTCTTAATTCCAAAAAATAGTCACCATTTTGTATTGTTTTTGTTTCATCTATATATGTATTTATATATTGATTTATTTCTTCTTTTGAGTTCGTTTGATTTATAAACATAACTCCAAAAAAAATGCCTGCTGTGAATATTATAATAATTATTACATATGATTTTAAATTAGATATTATATTTTCTTTTATTGCTATCAAAATCTCGTTCTTTTTCTTTTGCATATTACACTCCTTTGAATAAGACTTTTATACATAATGTCTATTCAAAAAGAGTTTTTTTAGAACTAAGTTGATGTTATTTTTCCGTAATTTCCTCCTCCACCGGATTCTACTTTCATATTACCTTCGCGTGCGTTTACAATGTTTTGGGCTATTTTTTCTCCTACAATAGCTTCTAAATCGTCTTGTGATAATTTATGTAAAATATTCATTTCAGTTTCAAATGTATCTAACAATTTTTCTATAGTTTTGCCTCCAATTCCAGGTATAAAATTTAATGGAATCTGATAAATATATGGAGGTCTATTTAAAGGACTTAATGTTTTTTCTTTATCTTTTATTAATCCTATTCTATCATATACACCAAAAGTTACTTTATCACTACCACATTTAGGACAAATATCAATTGGAATTTGAGTTTCAATTGTGCTATTACAATTATCACAATGTGTTCTATGATATTTTCCTAGTTTTGGATCTAATCCATAGTTAGCTAAAATTTTTCTTCCATCTTCATTTTTTAATGCTTTTACTACTTCTTTAAAACTAATATCTTGTAATAACATTTTATTATATTCTCTAGCTATTTTAGGTAATGAGTGTGCATCTGAATTAGTTACAAATGTTTTTGCTTCTAATTCAGAAATCATATCTGCTAAAAAAGTATCTGAACTTAAACCTAATTCTACTGCAAAAATCTTATCATACTTTTCTTTAAATATATCTTTTAATCTATCTGTACAATTTCCATAATAACTTTTAAAAGGTGTGAATATATGCGCAGGAATTAATATTCCATTATATTGTTCTACAATATCTACTAAATCATATCCTGATATATCTGACCTTTGCGTACTTAATGTAATATTTTTTATATGTTTACTCATTTCCTGTGAAAATTGTTGAATATCTTCTAAATGTGGAAAAAAACATATATTATGAGCACTACCACTTTTTCCGTTTCTTCCTTTTTCTGAAGTTTCCACTTCACTTCCTAATAATATACAGACTTTATCTTTATAGATGATTCCACCATCTTTTAGTTCATATGCATCTCCTGTATTTAAAAAATTTTTTATATCTTCTATTACATATGGAGATGCACAATCTATAATACCTACTATATTTATTCCTTTTTTTTCTGCACATTCTCTTGCAATATTAGCAAAATTCAAACTTTTGGCTGCTGTTATTTTTATTGGTTTTCCTGTTTCACTTCTACCTATATGCACATGTAAATCTGCAAATACTTCGTACATTTTTTACCTCTTTTATCTTTTAATTAATATTTTTTAAAACTTTTTCTTCTATTTCAGAACTAAATAATGCTCTATTATTAACTTTTATATTTTCTTCTCCCATAATTTGTTCAAACTTCTTATCTATATTTACTGAATAATCTGTTGCTATTTTTTTAACAAATTCTGGGACATCTTTAGATTCTCTTATTAATTTTTGAAGTCTTGCAAATACTTTCGTATTTACAACTCCTTGTATTTCTATTTTTTCCATTTCTTCTACAAATTTTCTAAACAATTCTATATAACTGTTATATTCTGATTTTAAATTTCTATGCTCTAATAATACTAATGCTTCATCTGGTGCAAATCCAATTCTTTCTGGTCTGTCAATTAACATACCACCAAATTGATCAATCAATTCAAGTATATCACTTTCGTTTTCTCTTGGTTTTAATCCACTATATCTATTTACTCCTTCACAAATTCTACAAAATTTATCATCAAACCCTAGTTTTTTTAAATATTCTGCTCCCTCTAAAGCATATGTTTGAACTTTTCCTATCTTTTGTGCATCATCTACCTTTTTACAATTACATAATAAACATGCTGTTAATACAATATTTTCATCAACTTTAACTTCTGTATATTTTAAGAACATTCTTGCTATTTCTGTTTTAAATACAATTGATTTATCAAAATTAATTCCCAATTTAGGAGCTAGAAAATATATTATTTCTATTTTTGATATTAAATCTTTCTCATTTAAAATATACTCTGCAAAATCTTCCATTTTTATTCCTCCTTAATGTTTAAAGAATTTATTAAATTCTTGTTCATTTATTTTTTCTTTTGTCATTAATTCTGTTGCAATTGCGTGTAATGTTTCTATATTCTGTTTTAATATTTCTTGTGCACTTCTATATGCCTTGTCTATTAGCATTTTTACTTCTTTTCCAATTGCATCTTGCATATCATCGCCAAACATTTGATATTCTAATTGTCCATCATTATCTTTTAATGATATTGGACCAATTGTATCACTCATTCCATAAACTGTTACCATATCTTTAGCCACTTTTGTTGCAACTTCTATATCATTACTTGCACCTGTTGATATATCATCTAAAATTAATTTTTCAGCAGCTCTTCCTCCTAATAATGCTATTAATTTTTCTTCCATTTCAGTTTTAGAAATATAATATTTATCTTCATCTGATTTATACATAGTATAGCCACCAGCCATTCCTCTAGGAATAATTGATACTTCTTTTACTGCAGTTTGAGTTGGTAAAAATTGACTTACTATTGCATGTCCTGCTTCATGATATGCAGTTAATTTTTTGTCCTTTTCTGAAATTTTTCTACTTGTTTTTTCTAGTCCAACTGTTACCTTTTTTACAGCTTCATCTAAATCTGAATTATCAATTGCTGAATGTTCCTTTTTAGTTGCTATTATAGCTGCTTCATTTAATATATTTGCTAATTCTGCTCCAGTAAATCCTGCTGTATCTTCTGCAATATCATATAATGAAACTTCTTCTGATAGTTTTTTGTCTTTTGCATGTATTTTTAATATTTCTTCTCTTCCTTTTAAATCTGGTGCAGGAATTGTTATTTGTCTGTCAAATCTTCCTGGTCTTAATAGAGCTTTATCTAACATTTCTGGTCTATTAGTTGCTGCTAATATTATAATTGTTTCATCTGATGAAAATCCATCCATTTCAACTAATAATTGGTTTAGTGTTTGATTGTTTTCTGTTTCTGCTCCACTATTACTTGTTCTTCTTGAGCCTATTGCATCAATTTCATCTATGAATATTATACATGGTGATAATTTTCTCGCTTTTTCAAATAATTTTCTAACTCTTGAAGCTCCAAGTCCAGCAAACATTTCAATAAATTCAGATCCACTCATTGAAATAAATGGTACATCTGCCTCTCCAGCAATTGCCTTTGCAATTAATGTTTTTCCTGTTCCTGGTTTACCATATAATAATACTCCTTTTGGAATTTTAGCTCCCATTTCTGTAAACTTTTTTGGTTTTTTTAGAAATTCTACTATTTCTTTTAATTCTTCTTTTTCTTCATCTAAACCTGCAATATCATCAAATGATACTTTTGTTTTTCTAGCTGTATCATCATACACTTGTCCTTTTTCTCCAAGCCCTTGCATTTTAAATATCATTATAAATAATGCAAGCATAATTGCTGTTGGTAAAAATGAAATTATATATGATGGAATTTGTGATAAAATACTTTGTGGTTTTTGTTCTAATATTATATTTTGTTCTTCTAATACTTTTTGCTGTACTAATTCCATAAATACTTGAGTACTTGGTATAATTGATGTTTTTTCTTTTTCAACATCTTTCAATTTAACTTTTAATGTAGTACTACCTACAGTCATTTCTATTTTTTCTACATTGCCATTAGAAATCTCTTTTATTAAATCTGTATAAGCTAATGTATTTTCTTCTTTATCCTCTCTATTTTTGTACATATATCCTAGTACACCTATAAGTATTATTAATAATACTGTTATCATGGTTAATATTATATTCACCATTGTTTTTATTTTGTCTTTTTTATTCTTAGGATTATCCTTTTCCATTCTTTTAATTTTCCTTTCTGTTTATTTTATGCTTCTGATCCTTTAGGCTCTCCTTCATTATGTCCCTTTTTTTCTTCTTTTTTCTTTTTATCATCTTTATCTTTTTCTTCTTTTGGTTCTTCTTCTTTTTTTTGTTCTTCTTGTTGTTTAATTTCTTCTCTAACTTTAATTTGTTCTTGTTTTATTTTTTCAAGTTCTTCTTGTTTCTTTGAAAAATCATCTTTTAAAATGAATATCGCTGCAGCTAAATATATATATGCTATTGCCATATATGCAATTTGGAAATAAGATATTGTAAATTCAGTAAAATAGTTTATTACAACATATATTATATTTAAAATTATTGGTAAAGTTAAAGAATATATTGCCATATTATATATTGCCGCAAATCTCATTCTAATTTTTGCAACACATGCAGTTAACCACCCCAATATTGCTAGTTGTAAAGTATCTATTAATGCTAATAACAAATTCATTATTATTAAATAAAATAGTACTGTAACACTATATCTCATATAATAAGTGTTCATGTTAGGGCTTCTCATATAATTTACTAAATCTGCTTTATTAAATGTTTTTATATCTTGTTGTGTATAGCTTGTTATAAAATCATCATATGTATATGGTTGTCTAACAAACTCTCCATCTTCTCTTTGATTTTTTATAATTATTTGATCTTTATAAAATAAGATGATTGTTCCATTTGTTGTGTTGTCTGTTTCAACTTTATTTTTTTGTTCTTCTGTTTCAGCATCAGGAGCAAGTATAACTTTATTTATACCGCCATATTCTATATTTTCTAAAACAATTGGTTCATCTATTTGCATTTCAATTTTTCCATCTGCATATGTGAAATCTGGTATATTATTTTCAATATATGATGCTAAATTTTGTACTAATTTATTCATTTGTATTATTGAATTTATTGCAACAAATAAACTTACAATTGCTGTAATAAAAAACAAGTATTTTAATGAACTTTTTACTCCTTCAACAGCCATATCTGGATATTTTTCAAATTTAGTTATTGAATACCATACTTTTTTGAAAAAACTAATATTTTTGATTTTGTTATCTTCCATTGGTTTACTTCCCTTCTTTTAAACAAATTCTCTAGTTATACTGCTATCTACGAACATTGGATTTACTTCAAATATAACTTCATCATTTATATTTACATCTTTTCCCGTTATATCAACTGTAACGTGAAACATTCCTAACCTTCCTAATACTTTGCATTTTTCTCCATTAATTTTAACATATAGTTGTTGTTGTTTTAGTCCATCTTTAATATCTCTTATTATATACCTTAATTTATCTATCATTCTAAACATATCTCTATCTGCTTTTACATTGAATCCATCTGCATATCCACATGGAATTATTGCAACTTTTGTTTCTTTTTTAGTTTTGTATGAATTAGAATATCCTATATTATAATTTTTAGGTAAAATTTTTATTTCTGATACATTTGATTTTAAATATCCTACTTTTTTAAAACCCCATGCATTTGGAATTATTAATCTTCCTAAAAATGCAGAACCTATTCTTACAGCATTCAAATGCATATCTTTGAATCTTAAAAATGCTGATGAATTACAAATATGTAATAACCCTGTTTCTATTTCATTCATTTTTAATACTTCTATACATTGCATAAATCTATTTAATTGTTCTCTTGATTCGTCTCCTTTACCATAAAAAGCTAATGATAAATGTGAAAATGTTCCTTCTAATTTTATGTTTTTCCACCCTTTTATTTCTTCAATCATTTCATCTCTTTTATCATATCTAAATCCGTATCTTCCAAATCCTGTATCTATTTTTAAATGTGCTCTTACTTTTTTATTTAGTTTTTGAGCAATCTCTTCTACTACTTGACCAGCTTCTTTTGATCCTATAGTTAATATTATGTCATTTTCTATTAATAATTCTACTTCTTTTTTTATAGCTGTAGATGACATCATAAGAATATCTTGTTTTATTCCTGCTTCTCGCAATTTTATTGCTTCATCAACAGTTGCAACTGCCAAAAAATCTATACCATTATCTATTAAGAATTTAGAGTATTTTATTAAACCAAGCCCATATCCATTGCCTTTAACTACTGCAATTATTTTTACTTTATTCCCATTATCATCTCTATCATTTTGATTTATAATTTCTTTTATTATTCTTATATTATTTTTTAAATCTTTTCTTTCAATTACTAGTGCCTTCATGATACTCCTTTACATAAGATTTTACTTTTTAAATTTTGTTTTTAATGCTCTTATATTTCTAAAAAGTTTTTCAGAAAATTTATATATTGAATATGTTAATGGTTTGAATGGTATATATATTTCTCCGATAAATTCAGTAAAAGTAGCTCCAAAACCTTTTTTGAATCTATATAAACCATATTGTGGATGATTTTCATCTACAACCCCTGAAACTCCTCTAAAATCATATATATCGTCTTTTCTTGATATTGCCATTTTTATCATTTCCCATTGTAACAAATAATTTGGCATTAAATTTCTGTGTTCATTACTACTTGCTCCATACAAATACCATGTTTTATTTCCATACATTATAGGGATTACACCTGATATTGGCTTGTCCTCATAATATGCCATTAATAATTTCATATGTTCTGGTGCTAATTCATCATACATCTTTTCAAAATATGACAATGGTCTTATTATAAATCCATCTCTTTCTCCTGTTTCTACCATTATTTTATGAAAATCCTTTAAATCTTCTTTTGTTCCTTCTTTTATTATTACACCTTTTTTTATTGCTAATCTTACATTATATCTTGTTTTTGGATGAAATCCTGAAAATATTTCATCTTCTGTTTTATTTTTTATATTTAGTCTAAATACATATCTTGGTTGTATTTCTTCTCTAAAGTTTTTTGCATCATCTTTTATACTATATCCTAAACTTGTTACTATTTCTCTAAATTGTTCATCACTACTCTCTACATCTGGTTCTGCTTTATATACTATTGCTTTATATTCTTTGGCTAATTCTTTTATTCCATCTGTTAATTGTTTCATTACTTCTAAATTGTGTATATCACATATTGGTCCTCTTGATGAATACATTATGTTTCCGAAAATTGGTATTTTTCTAATTAATATACTCACTGCACCAATAATTTTTTTGTTTTCATCTTCAGCTAGAACAATTTTATTTGTCCAGTTTGACTTTACTTTTGCCCATTCTGGTGATTGTTGAAAATTGCATCTTTCATGTTTTTCTAGAAAATCTTTGTACCTTTTTATGTCATCTTCTTCTGTTACAATTCTCATTTATATTTTGCCCCCTATTTTATTATTTACTTTTTGTCATTATTTTACACTAAATATATTAATTTTACAATACTTTTTGGAATTTTATTTTCTATTTAATCCCTCTACTATTTCGACAATATCATAAATGTACTTTCCTATTCCTGGCAAATTAAGTCTAACTAATTTTTGTAAAAAATATATGATAATAGCTGATATTATTGTAACTCCTATTCCAATACCTATTCCTCTAAATATTCCTGCAATAAAATTTCGTTTTGCAATTTCTTTTTTATTTCCTAAAATATATACCATTTGTTCTAAATTACTTTCTTGTATTATTTCTAATAATTTTTCTAAATTATTATTCAATACTTTTTTTATTTTAAACATAAAAAACCATCCTAACTTATATTTAGGATGGTCAATTTTTAGTAATTTATTATTAAAAAATTGAATTTATTATTCCATTTTGCTGTTCATCTTGAGAAGAATTGTCCTCATTTATATCTGTTTTATTTTCATTTACCAATTTTTCTAAAGATTCTATTAAACTTTGAAGTTCTTTTATATCTGTCCCCATCATCTCCCAATCATTTCTATTTTTGGATTCATTTAAATTCTTATTTGCATTTATTATTGCCTGAATCATGCCATCTATATCATCTGTATTTGTAATATCAATATTTACAGCTGATTGAGATAAAAGGTTTGAAATTGCCTCTTGTAAACTATTTCCCATTGCTACTTTAGTTCCAGATGCTACTATTACTTTTTTTAATATTGTTGGAGTGTTAGGCTCATTTACTCTTGTTTGATAAATTGTTTCCACATATAATAGTGTATTTTCTATAGGTATTATTTGCATTGTTTTTGTAACTCTACTACCAGTTGCATTTATTGCTTCTAATTCACTTGATATTGTTTCATCTTGTTCTATTTGATTATCTAACTGCACTGGTCCTAAAATGTTACTATCTGTTGGATATTTATATATTTTTAGTTTATTTTCTAATCCTTCACATGTTCCAACTAAACATGAAATAATATGAGATTTTTCATTTTGCGTATACATCTGTACTAATGCAAGAGATGTGTTTTGATTATTTGTTGTTTTGAGCATTGTATAATATGAATTTAATATTGATGTTTTTGATTGTGTTGCTGAAGTTCCATATACAGGGAATGCCCATATATCATTATTTCTATATAATACATCTTCTTTTACATTATGATATACCATTAACATTTTAGCTTGTATATCATATAAAAATCTTGGGTACATTAATTGTTCTTGTATATCTTCAGAAATTTGTTTTTTATTATAATCTGAAAATATACTAGGATATAATTTTAAATATGCCATTACTATTGGATCTGTCTCATCTGTAATATAAAATTTCATTTCTCCATCATAAGCATTTATAAGTACTTTGACTGAATTTCTTATATAATTTATATGCTTTTTTTCTCCATTATATTCTATTTCTGTATATGTAGAATATGGATATCTATCTGAGGTAGTGTATGCATCTAATACCCAATATATCTTTCCATCATGTATTACAGTATATGGATTTTCATCATACATCAAATATGGTAATGCTGTTTTTGCTCTTTCTATAATATTTCTGTTTGTTAAAATTTTACTTTCATCTGTTATACTATTTGAAATTGCTAAATTTATATCTCGGTTAGTTAAAGCCAGTATCAATCTATCCCAAAAGTTTACTTGTATTCCAGACTCTCCTGTATAATTATATGTATGTTCTATTCCATCTGAATCTGTATAATCATATTCTGCTTTATTTTTTGTATTTGTAACAATTATACTATTTGTTTCTACCCCATAATAAATTCTAGGTTCATCTACTACATATATATTATCTTTTCCTTCCACATCTTTTTGTACATATTGTACATTCCCATCTTCTGTAACTTGTGTTGCAGAAGTTACTATTTGCCCAATTCCATGTGTATATTCATAAGTCTTGTTATTATAAGAAGTTGTTGCATTATCTATTTCTCTAGGTGAAACATATACTAATTGTTCTTTACCATTTATATTATATTTTGTTAATACGGCATTTCTAAAATTATAATATCCTGCCTCTGTTTGTGTATCTTTTAAACTTTGTAAAACTGTATCTTTATTTACTAATACTATGTTATCTATAATATTTGAATTATCTTGAATTTCTTTTTCTTTTATTGTTCCTGAATAATCCACATTAGTTTCTTCAGTACTTATATTATATGCACTTTTTGTTGATTTAATATTTTCTTCTATGTATGTTCTTTCTCTATCAAATTCATTTGGTTTTACAAAAATTAAATCAAATCCCACCATTACTATAAATAAACAAATTAGATATGATGGAATAGTTAATAGTGTAATCATTATTTTTTTATTTTGTGATTTTTTAAAATATCTTATTGAAAAACCTATTGCTAATATAATAACTATTGCAAATCCTATATATCCCCATAATTGTATTGTGGATTCTATGAATCCAGCTCCTGTTAATTCTGTTCCATTGCTTAATGTTAAAAATTTTCCTGTAACAATATTTTGCACACTTAATATTGTTGATAATGCTATCCCTATCGCTAAAATAAAGACATTTCTCAATAATTTTTTTATTAATTTACTATCACGTAATAAAGTTCTGTCAACTGCTTCAAAATATAAATTAAATACTACAATATAGTATACTGCCATATATATACTTATTCCTATTACAAACTTAATAAAGTATTCTATAATTGTTTCTATTAGAGGTTTTATAAACATATAATATGATATATCTAATCCAAAAATTATATCTGTATTTACAAATGATACATTACTTGCAAATAATAAGACTTTTTCTAACAATGTATTAGATAATATTATACTTATTATTACTGATATTATTAATGTTAATGATTTATTAGGTAGTTTAGGCATTTCTTTTTTTTCTTGTTCAAAAAATGGTTTTAATCCATTTTTTATTCCTATATTAGTTAAGTAAACTATAATACTTACTATTACAAAACTAACCCCCATTATAGAATATTTATATTTTAAATTTGTAAAAAAGACTTCTATATATTGTTCCCCTAGTTCTGCATATTCTAAATATTGTCCTCTTAATGATATATATGTTGTTATTATATATACTAATACAAATGCTAAAACCAATAATGTTCTCGTTTTAGTATTAAATTTTACTTTCATATATTAATATTCCTTTCTTTATATTATTGCTTTTGCAAAGTCTTTAGAATTAAATATCTCCATATCATCTATTTGTTCTCCAACACCTATAAATTTTACTGGAATTTTATTTTCTTCTACTATCCCTATCACTGCTCCACCTTTTGCTGTTCCATCTAATTTAGTAAGAATTATTCCTGTTATATCTGCTTGTTCTTTAAATGCTTTTACTTGAGATATTGCATTTTGACCTGTTCCTGCATCTATGACTAATAATACTTCTTTAGATGATTCTGGCATTTCTTTATTTATAACCTTTTGAATCTTGTTTAATTCATCCATCAAATATTTTTTGTTATGTAATCTTCCTGCAGTATCACATATCAATACATCTGCATTTAATTGTTTGGTTTTTGATATTGCGTCATATACTACTGATGCTGGATCTATGCCTTCTTCTCTTTTTACTATTTCAGCACCTGCTCTTTTTGCCCATATCTCTAGCTGTTCTACTGCTGCTGCTCTAAAAGTATCTGCTGCTGCAACTACGACCTTTTTGCCATCTCTTGCTAATCTTGCTGCCATTTTTCCTATTGAAGTTGTTTTTCCAACTCCATTAACACCTACTACTAAAATAACAGATGGTTTGGTCTCTAATTTTAAACTATTGTCTGAAATCTCTAATATTTTTTCAATTTCTTTTCTTAAGGCTTCTTTTACTTGTTCTTCATCTTCTATTTTTTCTTTTTTCATTCTATCTCTTAAATTATCAATTATTTTTGTTGATGTTTCTATTCCTATATCTGACATTATTAGTGCTTCTTCCAATTCTTCAAGAAAATCTTCATCTACTTTTCTAAAATTACTAAATACGTCATTTATTTTTTCGTTTATTGCTCCTTTTGTTTTAGTTAAACCTTGTTTTAATTTGTCAAAAAACCCCATTTTTCCTAATTCTTCCTTTCAAATTTTTATGTTAATATTTTATCATTTTTTAAACAAAAATACAAGTAGCAAATGCTACTTGTATTTAACCTGTATTTATTATACTTCTTTCCAAAACCAGTCCAAACTATTGTCAATACTTTTCTTATTGAATTTTTTAGCTTCCAAATCATCTACCCATAAGTATGAAATGAATGATATAAATATAAAAGCAAAATCTAATATTATACACCATGTTAATGTTGGGCTATTATAACTATATTCTCCTGATAATGTCATTAATTGTACTACATGCATTACTAATAATAATAAAAATGTAAATAATGGTATTGCCACTATATAACTTCTTTTTAATTCATAACTTAAAAAAATTAATAATACTGTAAACATCAATAATAGTAATAATGTTACTGCATTTGTTATGTCTAATATAAACATATATTTTTCCTCCTTTGTTTTTTTATGTATTTCTCCTTATGTATATGTACATATATTATCATTATATTTTTTTAAAATCAATACTTATTTACAATTTTTTTCAATCAATTTTGCAATTTCTTTTGCCTTTTTTTCTATTACCTTTTCATCTTTTCCTTCAATCATTACTCTTACAAGTGGTTCAGTTCCTGATGGTCTTATTAAAACTCTGCCATTTCCTGAAAATTCTTTTTCTAAATTATCTATTGCATTTTTAATTTCTGGATTTTTTTCATATTCGTACTTTTTTTCTGTCGATACTTTTGCATTAATTAATACTTGTGGATATTTTTGTACTATTTTTGATAATTCAGAGGCTTTTTTTCCAGTCTCAAATAATGCTTGTATTAACATTAATGATGTTAATATTCCATCTCCTGTTGGATTATAATCTAATAAAATTATATGTCCTGATTGTTCTCCTCCTAAATTATATTCGTTTTTCAACATTTCTTCAAGAACATATCTATCTCCTACTTTTGTTTGTAATAATTTCATTTTATTTTTTTCTGCATATTTATTTAATCCTAGATTGCTCATTACTGTTGCTACAATAGTTTTGTTATTTAACTTTCCTTTAGCTTGTAAATAGTTTGCAATTATTGCTAGTAACTTATCTCCATCAATTTCTTCTCCTTTTTCATCTATTGCTAAACATCTATCTCCATCTCCATCATAAGCAATTCCTAAATTCATCTTATTTTTTAAGACATATTCTTTTAACATCTCTAGGTGTGTTGAACCACAATTTTGATTTATGTTTATTCCATCTGGATTATTGTTTATTATTTCATGTTCTATTCCTAATGTTTTAAATACTTTATCAGCAATTTGATATGTTGCACCATTAGCTGTATCTATTACTACTTTAAAATTATTCTTTTTATATTTTTCTATATTATCTTCAAAATTTTTTCTAAAAAAGTATATATATTCATCTATTAAATCTGTTCTTACTTCTGAAACACCTATTTTATCTTTTACAGCAGATAATTCATCTAGTTTTCCTGAATCCATTACATCTTCTATTTCTTCTTCTATTTCATCTGATATTTTCATACCTTTATTACTAAAATATTTAATTCCATTAAATTCAT
This sequence comes from uncultured Clostridia bacterium, assembly GCA_947630445.1. Lineage (GTDB taxonomy): Bacteria > Bacillota > Clostridia > TANB77 > CAG-508 > CAG-269. The sequence continues at coordinate 14,998 of CANRHQ010000003.1, forward strand.
ATGTATTATGTGATGCTGAAATAACCACACTTGCATCTGCTTGTAATTTTTTAGTTAAATATGCCACAGCTGGTGTTGGTATAACTCCTAATAATTTTACATTTGCACCATAGCTTAAAAATCCTGCTACCATAGCACTTTCTATTAATGTCCCTGATAAACGCGTATCTCTACCAATTAAAATCGTTGGTGCTTTATTAGTATGTTTTGACAATACATATGCTCCTGATTTTGCAACTTTGTATACTAATTCTGGAGATAATTCAGTGTTTGCTATTCTACGAATACCATCTGTTCCAAAATACTTTCTCATAACATTCCTCTCTTTCTTTAATTTACTAATTCATTTAATAAATTATAATACTCTGTCATTCTATTTATGTTAGCAAATTGTATTTTGTCATCTTTAATTGTCCAATAATCATCATTATCTTCTAAATATTTTTTTATTCTTTCTAATACAGATGTTTTACTATATATTTCATCTTTTTCATTTTCAATATCTGTTTGAATTAATCTGTATTCTTCTTTCATTACATCACTTAACATAGTTGTTTTAAATAAATTTGTATAATAATCTTTTCTAAATGTTATTTTTTCATTTTCAATATACTTAATTATATTTTCATCTTTAATTAAGTCTTGATATTCAGATATACACTCTTTACTTTTATTTCTATATTCTTCAATTATATTGTTTATCTCTGTAAAATCTTTATCTTCTATGTTTGATGCAGAAAATATATTATTAGGATTTATTTGTGTATTTATTTCATTGACTTCTAAATATATATTCTTAAGTTTCATCATATATTCTTTTATAGATTTTTCAACAACTGCATAATTTTGTTTTGTTTGAATGTCTAAATTAATTTCTTCTTTTGTTATATCTTTTTCTAATAAATTATTTGTTTCTTCTGTTAATAAGTTTAATTGCTTTGTATTAAAATCGTTATATAAATACGAAATTGCTATTAAAAGTATTATTAAAATTACTACTATTATTATTCCAATTATTGTTCTTTTATTTTCCATTTTATTTCTCCTTTTTCGAAAATGACAATATATTTTCAAAACTTCATCTTTAGAAATCTATTTTATTTTGTATCCATTTTTCTAGTTCATCTATTTTTACTCTTTCTTGTTCCATTGTGTCTCTATCTCTTATAGTTACAGAATTATTTTCTAGTGTTTCAAAATCTACTGTTATGCAATATGGTGTTCCTATTTCATCTTCTCTTCTATATCTTTTTCCTATTGAACCTGTTTCATCATATTCACACATGAATTTTTTACTTAATTGAGAATACACTTCTTCTGCTTTTTCTGATAATTTTTTTGATAATGGTAATACTGCTACTTTATATGGTGCTAATGCTGGATGTAAGTGTAGGACAACTCTTGTTTCTCCATTTTCAATTTCTTCTTCATCATAACTATTACATAAAAATGCTAATGCAACTCTATCTGCTCCTAATGATGGTTCTATACAATATGGTACATATTTTTCATTTGTTTCTGGATCTAAATAAGTAAAATCTTCATTTGATACTTTCATATGGTTAGTTAAATCATAATCTGTTCTATCAGCAATTCCCCATAATTCTCCCCAACCAAATGGGAATGCATATTCTATATCAGTTGTTGCTTTACTATAAAATACCAATTCTTCTGGACTATGATCTCTTAATCTTATATTTTCTTCTTTCATTCCTAAATCTAATAACCATTTTTTACAAAAACTTTTCCAATATTCATGCCACTCTAAATCAGTTCCTGGCTTACAGAAAAATTCTAATTCCATTTGTTCAAATTCTCTTGTTCTAAATGTAAAGTTTCCTGGTGTTATTTCATTTCTAAATGCCTTTCCTATTTGTGCAATTCCCATTGGCAATTTTTTTCTTGTTGTTCTCATTACATTTTTAAAATTTACAAATATTCCTTGTGCTGTTTCTGGTCTTAAATAAATTTCAGCTTTTGCATCTTCTGTAACACCTTGAAATGTCTTAAACATTAAATTAAATTTTCTGATTCCTGTAAAGTTATGTTTGCCACAATTTGGACAACATATATTGTGTTCATCCATATAATCTATCATTTCTTTATCTGTCATTCCATCTGCAATCATATCTTTTCCATTTTCATGAGCCCATTCTTCAATTAATTTATCTGCTCTATGTCTAGTTTTACATTCTTTACAATCTATTAATGGATCTGAAAATCCACCAACATGACCTGATGCTACCCATGTTTGTGGGTTCATTAATATTGCTGCATCTAATCCAACATTATATTTACTTTCTTGTATAAATTTCTTACTCCATAATTTTTTTACATTATTTTTAAGTTCTACTCCAAGTGGTCCATAATCCCATGTATTAGCTAATCCTCCATATATTTCTGAACCAGGATATATATATCCTCTTGCTTTACACAAATTTACTATTGTGTCCATTGATTCTACCATTTAAAATTCCTCCTTACAAACAAAAAACTTTCATTCCTAGCATAATAGCTAGGGACGAAAGTTATATTCCGCGTTTCCACCCTATTTCTTAAAACCTTGTTTTAAGCACCTTAATTTTATATTACTCCAAAGCTCCCCTTATGATTTATATTACTAACTCACACCATCTGTTAGCTCTCTGAAAATATCCTCATAATTTTTCTTCTTCTCAGTAATTATTTAATTCTGTTTTTTATTATATTATTGATATAGGTAAAAGTCAATCTTTTTAATAAAATTTATGTTTATTTTTTAATTTCTATTGTAAATTTTTTTATTATATGTTAATATAATATAGTAATTTTATTTAGGGGCATAGTGTTAATGGTAGCACATCGGTCTCCAAAACCGCTTGTCTGGGTTCGAATCCTAGTACCCCTGCCATATTTGAAGTTTAGTTTTCTAAACTTCTTTTTTTCTTTATAAATAGGAGGTGGTTTTATAAACAAATTTTTGATTCAACTCATAGTCTTAACTATTATAATTTGTATATTTTTTATTCCAACAACAAATTATTCTTTTGATTTTCAAGAAAATTCCCAAATAATATTTTATGGTAATACAAATTTTGCATGGCCTATTCCTGGATATACAAGAATCTCATCACCTTTTCGGCAAAAGAAATGCTCCCACAGCTGGAGCATCTACATATCACAAAGGAGTTGATATTCCTGCACCTGAAGGAACAAATTTAATAGCAACTTGTGATGGCAAAATAACTTTTACGGGTTTTTTAGGTGGAGGTGGTTATACTATTACATTAACAAATAATGATGGTATAAAAATATCTTATTGTCATGTTTCGCCGAACTACATTGTAAATAAAGGTGATTCTATTTTCCAAGGTCAAATTATTGGACAAGTTGGTCCAAAATACGTATATAATGTTGCTGGAAATAATTATAAAGATTCATCTGGTCATCCAACAAATGGTGCTACCACTGGTTGTCATTTACATATAGGTTTTAGAATAAATGATAATTATGTAAATCCTTTAGATTATTTACAATAACATTTTTTTGTGTTATTATATTTACCTAAAGGAGATGATTTTATGGCATTTGATGGTATTGTTACAAAAGCTATCGTTACAGAACTTAAAGATATTATTGGATATAAAATAGATAAAATACATCAACCAGATCAAAATACTATTATTCTTGGTCTTTATTCTCATGGAAAACATTTAGCTCTAAATATTTGCATAGATTCTCATAATTATAGATTAAATTTAACAACACATAATAGAACAAATCCTACAGTTGCACCAAATTTTTGTATGTTATTAAGAAAATATTTAATTGGTACTACAATCTTAAATATATCTATGGTTGGGTTAGAAAGAATTGTAAATATAGAACTAGAAAACAAAATATTAGTTATAGAACTTATGGGAAAACATAGTAATATTATTTTAATTGATAAAAATAATATTATTATAGATGCTATGAGACATATTGATAGTTTTAACAATGCTAATAGAGATTTATTACCAGCACACATATATAAATTACCTATCTCTACAAAACATGATTTTACTTCTTTAACTACCTTTGATGATTTTTACTCTTTAGTTTGTAATCAAGAAGGAGATCTAGCTAAAAATATATCAAATACATTTACTGGTTTTAGTTTGTCTTTTATAACTTCTGCAATAAATAAATGTAATATTTCTAGTAATTCAAAAGAAGATTTAACTAAATTATACTTATACATATCTAATATTTTAAATAATATAAATAATTTATCTTTTGAAAAAATTTATAAAAATGAAATCGTTGTTGATTATGTTTTAATTTTAAAAAATTCTGAAACTAATTTTTCATTGAATTTTTTTATAGATGACTTTTATTTTGAAAAAGAATCATCTGAAATATTTATTACTTATAGAAATAGCATTTTGAAGTTAATTTTAGATGTTTTAAAAAAATATTCAAAAAGATTATTAAGTATAAATGCGAAACTTGAAGAATGTAGTAATATGGATATATACAAATTATACGGAGAATTAATTACTGCTAATTTATATAGATTGTCTAATACACATTCTGACTCTATAGAAATAGAAAATTATTATGATAATAATAATCTAATCTCTATTCCATTAGATGTTAAATATTCTCCGAGTATTAATGCTAAACATTATTTTAAAAAATATACAAAATTAAAAAATGCATTTCAAGTAGTTACAAAACAAAGAATTGAAACTGAACAAGAACTTAATTACATAGAAAGTATTGTTTATGAATTAGAAAATTGCTCATGTTTAGAAGAAGTTCAAGATATTTTTGAAGAAATTAGTGAAAATGTTATTTTTAAAGAAAAACTACATAAAAAAGTTCCAAAAAAATCTAAAAAGTCTAAAAAAATATTATTTTCACCTATTGAATATAATATTGATGGTTATAAAATATATGTTGGTAGAAATAACAAAGAAAACGACTGGCTTACTTTACATTTTGCAGACAAAAATGATATGTGGTTTCATGCTAAAGATATACATGGAAGTCATGTTATCTTAAAAGTTGATAAGCCTATTAATACTAATATTTTAATAAAATGTGCTGAAATTGCAGCAAGGCATAGTAAAGCAAAATTTTCATCTAATGTTCCAATTGATTACTGCCTCGTACAATTTGTAAAAAAGCCTCATGGTGCAAAACCTGGTATGGTTATATTTACTAATAATAAAACTTTAAATGTTAATCCATAAAAAAACAAAGAAATATAATTTTTTGGTTATATTTCTTTGTTTTTATTAAACAAATAATAATTTTAAAACAAGTACTACAACTGTCATTGTAGTCATAGCTGTATCCATAAATCCAGTTGTGGTCTCTCCTACTTCATCTACTACAGAAATTTCATAAGATTTTATGTCTGATATTTTAAAATATGTTTCTATATTTTTTGTTTGGCTTTCACTCATATTTCCAATCTCTATGTATTGAGTACCTAATATATTTTCATCAGCTGAATATAAATCTATTTTTAAATATTTTCCACTAAGTTCTGGATTACTAATATTTAATTTTATTCTACCATTTACTTTTGTAGATTGCATTTGTACAACTTGTACTCCTGTAGGTAGCTGTCCTCTTTTTTCCATATTTTTATATGTTGAGTTTATTCCTGTATATATTAATATATCTGAAAGTATCCAGAATAATATAATCCATATCGCATATTTTGCAAATTGTTTTAATCTGTCCATATTTAATTCTCCTTTTATAATATTAGACTTATTATACTATATTTTTCCTTTATTTGCAATATAAAACTTGTAACAATGTAATGATTTTAAAATATAATATACAAATGAAAGGAGTTATTATGGATTATGAATTAATGATGAATGGAACTATAAAAATTGGGCAACATGCTCCAGATTTTTCATCAGATACTACATATGGACCTGTATGTCTTAATGATTATAAAGGAAAATGGTTAGTTTTATTTTCACATCCTGGTGATTTTACTCCAGTTTGTACTACTGAAATGATTGCCTTTGCTAAAGCAAATCCTTATTTTGAAAAACTTAATACCTCTCTACTTGGTTTAAGTATAGATAGTAATCCATCTCATTTAGCTTGGATGCATGATATTTATAATATGACTGGAATTGTACTTCCATTTCCTATTATTGCAGATAGAAATGGTACAATTGCGAGAAAATATGGAATGATAGCAAGTGATATAAGTGCAACTGAAACAGTTAGAAATGTTTTTATTATTGATCCTGAAGGAATTGTTAGGGTTATTCTTATTTACCCATTAAATATTGGTAGATTTATTCCTGAAATTTTAAGAATAGTTCAAGCATTACAAATGTCTGAATGTTCAAAAAGTTCTACTCCTGCAAATTGGATACCAGGTCAACCTGTAATACAGCCACCTCCTCAAACTTATCCACTTTTACAGGAAAGATTAAATATGATTCCAAAAAATAATGATAGCATGAGTTGGTATTTAACTTTTAAAGAACCTCCCAAAGAATGTAATTAAAAGATGTAAATATCTTAAATTTACATCTTTTTTATTATAATTTTAAAATGTCTAATTCCATCTCGAACTGTTCTTAAATGCGATTTTCCATTTCTTTTATCTTTGTAAAAATTTATTGGAACTTCTGCCATTTTAATATTTTGTTTTCTTGCTTTTATAATCATTTCTGTTGCTAACTCCATACCTTTTGAATTACATCCGATTTCTAACATTTTTTCTGTATCAAAACCTCTTAATCCACAGTTAAAGTCTCCTATACTTATATCATATTTTTTTCTAGCTATCCAACTTATTAGAGGTGTTCCTATATATCTATGCAAAAACTTCATTGCCCCTTTTTCCATATTTCCTTTGAATCTATTGCCAATTACCAATTGATATCCTTCAAGTAGTTTCTCATATATAGGCAATACTTCTAATAAATTATAACTATCATCAGCATCTATCATTATAGTATATTTTCCTTTAGCCAATCTAATTCCTTCTCTTATTGCTACACCATATCCTCTTTCTTCCACAGTTTCTGTTCTAGCACCTAAACTTTTAGATATTTCCTCTGTATTATCAGTGCTTCCATTATTTATTACTAATATTTCTCCATTTATATTATTTTCTTCTAAAAATTTTTTTCCTTTTTCTATACATATTGCTATTGTTTTTTCTTCATTAAGTGCTGGTATTAATATTGTTAAATCTAATTGGTTCATTTATATTCTCCTTTTTTATTATCTTTTTTAAAATTAATTTCCTTTAATAGTAATTTATAATTTAAGCAATCTATAATTATATAAAAAAGTGCTATTATTGTTATAATTTGTTCTCTAAATGTAAAAAAAGAATGATAATATGAATGACTCACAAGTATTAAATATCTCATATATGGCATAACTGATATAAAAAGCAATATTAAAGAAAACCATTTTTTTCTTATGTTTTTCCAGTCAATACTTATTATTAAAACAAATATACTTATTAATACAATTTTTAATATATCTGATTTTCTCTTTATAATATTTATTGGATATAAATTATGAAAATTCTCATACAATGATCCTATATATAATTCTTTTGTACTTATATATCCTTTTTTTCCATTAATTCTAAATAACAAGTTATCTTTTACATAATCTAGTGCATTTATATTTAATATAATTGATGCTAAAAGCCATTTTGTTAGCCACATTGCAACATACGCTATTCCCCATATTACACAACTTTTTATTAGAAATATAATTTCTTCTTTTATTGTCTTTATTCTTCCTTCTTCTTTTCTAACTAATAATACTAACAACATTGGTACTAAAAATGTTATTAATTCCGTTGTTAAAAAATCAAAGAAACATGTTAATATTCCTGTAATAAAAAATAGTTTGTATAATAATTGATTTCCCTTTTTTTCTATTTGTATTGCAATTATACTTACAATTAACATTATATAAAATGTCCATGAATATTCTAAACAATATGGTACAATTGGAAATGCAATTAATATCATAGAAATAATATATATTATTGCTATTTTTTTACTTTTTCTTAATAATATAAAGAAAAGTAATATAGCAAGCATCCATAATAAAATTTTATTTAAAAGGTATATTTCTTCTATATTAAAAATTGTTAAAAGTGGTCTTAAAATTACAATACTTCCATGCCAATATCTTATATATTGTTGATTTGGCTCTTTTTCTTCTTTTATTGATTTTATAAAATCATAGTTTACATCTGCATAGGATTTTTGATAATATTTATCTACCATTACTGATTCAAGTGGTTTACTTGAATCAATATTATTTATTATATTTAGAATTATTGTGTCTGCATAATAATGTACAAATGTATATTCTCTTCTTTTTAAAATCTCTTCCATTCCAGATCTTTTTTCAAAAAATGGTACAGACTCTTTTAAGTTTTCTTGTATAGCACTTTTGGGAATTAATGATGTAATAATTAATAAAAATAATACTACTAAAACTGTAAATACAAAGTACATTATATATTTTATTATTTCTACTAATGTATTTTTTATTTTAATAGCATTGAACATATCAAAAATTTCTCCTTTTCTTTATTTTTATTTTAATATTATTTTACAAATTTATTCTAACAATAAAGTATACTATTTGCAATACTTTATAAGGAAAATCTTTTATGATGTAATAATTAATGAAAATAGTACTATTAAAATTGTAATACAAAATACTTTGCATTTCATTTTAATAGTACTAAACATATAAAAAATTCTTCTTTTATTTGTTTTTGCAATTATTCTTCTAATGTTATATTTGAGTCTTCAGAACGAGTTTCATATATTTCTCTTAATTTAGGACAAGTTCCTTTTAATACTAAATTAGCATCTGGATTAGTAGAAGCATTTTGCAAGCAATCATAATAGTATATACAATCAGATGAATTAATAATTAATTCTCCAGTAAGACAATAACATTCACAGAAACACATACGCAAATCATCAACAAGCATTGGAATCGTCGGAGCAGTAGTTAATGAAACACAACCGTTAAAAGTAGAGGTCATCGAAGTAACCGTAGATGGAATCTCAGGTGCAATAACTAAATCTTCACAATTCAAAAATGTGCTACTCATGTTAATAACTTCATACCATTCATCCTCTCCATCTACCTTTATATACTGAGGAACTTTTCCTTGTATCTTCCCTTCAACAATATTTGAATTATCATATCCTGGAGACGCACTACAACCAGACACCTCATTTAAAGCAAATCCCTTAACAGTACCATCAAACATCAGAATCTTTCGATACCTCCAAAGATCTAAATTAACTGAATTTCCATCTGTTCCTATTCCAATATCTCCATTTTCTGGACTTTGACTTGGATGTTTTTTTGCATTTTCTTTAGCTGCCTCCCAGTCTATTTCTGTTGTTGAATCTGATATACTAGTTATATATCCTATTTCTTCCATATTCTCTTTTTTATCATAATATACTAATATATATTCTTCTGTAATTCTTTCACTTGAAAGTTTTACATTTTCTATACTTGCTACTTTTGATAATTTATCACTTTCTTCTAACTTATATACATCCTTTGTTCCAGTTCCGTTTCCATATGCTATTGTTTTTCCTAGTAAATTATATATATTTACTGTATAATCATCATTTACAAATCCTTTTCTTTGTAAATATTCCATTAAATGTTCATTTAAACCTATTGCCTCTTTTTCTACCATATAATTTTGTACTTCTATTTGTAATCCTTCATATACTTCTGCATGTGCATTTTTTGTTTTTGCTTCTTTTGAATTTGTTATTATTCCACTATCTCCTGCTAACATTGCAATTGATGTTCCTGCTAATATTAGCAATACTACAATAGTAACTACTAATGCTATTAGCGTTATACCATTTTGTTTTTCTCTTGTTTCTTTCTCTTTCATTGGTTCCTCCTTTATTTGTTTTTTCTTAATCTCTATAATTAAAGAAAAATAAAAAAGATGTAAATAACTAAAAATATGTATATTTACATCTTTTCTTGATTTTTAATTTTCATAATTTTATAAAAATATTTCTAAAAAAATTTTTTTCATAAAGTATTGCAATTAGTATATTTTATTGTTAAAATTATTTTATGAATAAATCTTTAATTATAGAGATTAAGGATTTTTTTGTTCTGTAAAATAATAATGTATTTATTTTTATATTCATTTTTTATAATGATATATTTCCTTTTAAATTTTCTTCTATCATACTTTTGCGAATCAATTATGTAATAATTAATAAAAATAGTACTATTAAAATTATAATACAAAATACTTTGCATTTCATTTTAATAGTACTAAAAATATTAAAATTTTTCCTTTTTTTCTATTATTCCTCTAATGTTATATGTGATTCCTCAGAACGAGTTTCATATATATCTTCTAAATTAGGACAAGTTCCTTTCAATACTAAATTAGCATCTGGATTAGTAGAAGCATTTCGCAAGCAGCCATCATAACCATACCAACCATCAAGCAACTCAGCCGAATTAATAATTAATTCTCCAGTAAGATTACTGCATCCATAAAAGCAATAACTCAAATCTCTAACTTGTGTTGGAATCATTGGTGCAGTAGTTAAACTTTTACAGTCATTAAAAGTCGAAGACATGTAAGTAACTGTATCAGGAATATCAGGTGCAATAACTAAATTAGAACAACTATAAAAAGTCGCAAGCATATAAGTAACAACACGCCATTGGTCTTCCCCAGCTACTTTTATATATTGAGGAACTTTTCCTTGTATTTTCCCATCAACAATATCAGAATTCTGATATGCTGGTTCTGAAAAGCTACCCATACTCGCACACAACACAATTGAATTGTCTCCTTCCTTTTGATACTTCCAAAGATCCATATTAACTGGATTTCCATCTGTTCCTATTCCAATATCTCCATTTTCTGAACTTTGGCTTGGATGTTTTTTTGCATTTTCTATAGCCTTTTCCCAGTCTATTTCTGTTGAATCTGATATACTAGTTATATATCCTATTTCTTCCATATTCTCTTTTTTATCATAATATACTAATATATATTCTTCTGTAATTCTTTCACTTGAAAGTTTTACATTTTCTATACTTGCTACTTTTGATAATTTATCACTTTCTTCTAACTTATATACATCCTTTGTTCCACTTCCATTTCCGTATTCTATTGTTTTTCCTAATAAATTATATATATTTACTGTATAATCATCATTTATGAATCCTTTTCTTTGTAAATATTCCATTAAATGCTCATTTAAACCTCTTGTCTCTTTTTCTACCATATAATTCTGTGTTTCTATCTGTAATACCTCATACACTTCTGCGTGTGCATTTTTTGTTTTTGCCTCTTTTGAATTTGTTATTATTCCATTATCTCCTGATAACATTGCAATTGATGTTCCCGCTAATATTAATAATACTACAATCGTTACTACTAATGCTATTAGCGTTATACCTTTTTGTTTTTCTCTTGTTTTTTCCTCTTTCATTGGTTCCTCCTTTATTTGTTTTTTCTTAATCTTTGTAATTAAAGAAAAATAAAAAGATGTAAATAACTTAAATATGTATATTTACATCTTTTTTGATTTTTAATTTTCATAAATTTATAAAAATATTTGTAAAAAATTTTTCCTCATAAAGTATTGCAATTAGTATATTTTATTGTTAAAATTATTTCATAGAATAATCTTTAATTACAAAGATTAAGGATTTTTTTCATTTATTTTTTATATTAATATTATTCATCTTTAGCAGTATTTAGTTTTAATAATTTTAATATCTCGACTATTACAATTGGTGCTAATATTAGCAATATAATTTCTAAAATATTTCCCATTGGCAAAACTGGTATACTAAATATATGTCTTAATGCAGGAACAAATAAAATTACACCCATTAGTATAGCTGATACTAATACTGCAAGAATTAATACGCCGTTTCCCAATATTCCTGTTTTAAATATTGACTTTTTATTATCTCGTATATTAAATACATGAACTAATTCAGAAAAAGCTAATACTGTAAATGCCATTGTTTGACCAACTTCAACTTTTAATTGTTCAGTTGTTAGTTGTGCCAAATCAGAATTATTAGCTTTTAATAAATCTATTGCATCATTTGGTATTGCAAGACCTATTAAAAATGCTATAAGTGTAAGTAAACCTATCATTATACCTTGATATATAATTCTAAATGTTCTTCCTTTTGTAAATATCCCTTCATTTTTCTTTATAGGTTTTCTATTCATTATATCTTTATTTGCTGGATCAAATGCTAATGCTAATGCTGGGAATGTATCTGTTACTAAATTTATCCATAAAATATGAATTGGTAGTAATACTTGTAGCATTGCTACATCTGATATTCCAAAGCATTTTGCAATTATAGGTGCAAATAATGTTGCTAATAATAAAACTACTACTTCTCCAACATTACAAGAAATTAAAAATTGTATTACTTTTAATATGTTGTCATATATTCTTCTTCCTTCTTCTACTGCTGATACTATTGTTGCAAAGTTATCATCTGTTAATATTACATCTGCTGCTTCTTTTGCAACTTCTGTACCAACTTTTCCCATTGCACATCCTATATCAGAAGTTTTTAATGCTGGACTATCATTTACTCCATCACCTGTCATTGCAACAATTTCTCCATTTGCTTGCCATGCTTTTACTATACGCACTTTATGTTCAGGTGATACTCTTGCATATACTGAATATTTTCTTATATCTCTCTTTAATTCCTCATCAGAAATTTTTTCTAATTCTGCTCCAGTTAAAGCCTCACTATCATTTTCTAATATTCCTAACTTCTTTGCTATTGCTACTGCTGTAACTTTGTGATCTCCTGTAATCATTACGGTTTTTATTCCTGCTGTTTTACATTTTTCTACTGCTTTTTTAGCTTCTTCTCTTGGAGGATCTATCATTCCAACCATTCCAATAAATGTTAAATCTGTTTCAATTGTTTTCATTTCTTGTTTAGTTGGCATATGGTCAATCTCTTTATATGCAAATGCTAATACTCTTAATGCTTCTTTTGCCATGTTTTCATTGTTTTCTCTTATTATTTTAGCATATTCATTTAAGTCTTTTTTTACTTCACCATTATATAAATATGAATTACATATTCTTAATAATTCATCTACTCCACCTTTTGTATATACTATATATTTTCCATTATTCTCATTAACTGTTGTCATCAATTTTCTTTCAGAATCAAATGGTACTTCTTCTACTCTTTTATTCTCCTCATATATTTCTTGCTTATATTTCAATTTTAATGCCATATCTACTAATGCTGTTTCTGTTGGGTCTCCTACTAATTCTCCATTTTCTAGTAATCTTGTGTCATTACATAACATACAATTATATATCATTTTATCAAATTCTTCTGTTTTTTCTGTCTTGCTTACATCTGTTGTTTTATTATTGCAAAATATTTTTTCTACTGTCATTTTATTTTGAGTTAATGTTCCTGTTTTATCTGAACATATTACAGTACTACTACCTAAAGTTTCTACAGCTGGTAATTTTTTTACAATAGCATTTTTCTTAACCATTTTTTGGACTCCTATAGCTAATACTATTGTTGATACTGCTACTAATCCCTCTGGTATTACTGCTACTGCTAAAGATACTGCTGTCATAAACATATCTATTATACCTTTACCTTGTAGCAATCCTATTATAAATATTATTGCACATATTGTTAATGCTGCAATTCCTAAAGTTTTTCCTAAACTATTTAACCTTTGTTGAAGTGGAGTTTCTTGTTTTTCTGTTTCATTTAACATTCCTGCTATTTTTCCAACTTCTGTATTCATTCCTGTTTCAACAACTATTGCCTTTCCTCTACCATATGTAATAAGACTTGATGAAAATAGCATATTGATTCTATCACCAACTCCTACTTCTTTGGCATTTAATTCTTGTGTTTCTTTTTCTACAGGTACTGATTCTCCAGTTAATGAAGATTCTTGTGCTTTTAAATTTATTGCTTCTATGATTCTTAAATCTGCTGATACATAATCTCCTGTTTCTATTATAACTAAATCTCCTGGCACTAATTCTCTAGCTGGTATAACTTGTTCTTTTCCATCCCTAATTACTTTTGCAGCATGTTCACTCAATTTTTTTAATGCTTCTAATGATTTTTCTGCTTTACTTTCTTGTATAACTCCAATTATTGCATTTAAAAGTACTACTATTAGAATTATTACTGTATCTGTTATTCCTTCTCCTTCTGCTACTCCTACTATTCCAGATACTATTGCTGCTATTATTAAAACAATTATTGAAAAATCTTTAAATTGTGCAATAAATTTTTGAAATAATGTTTCTTTCTTTTTTTCCTTTAATTCATTTAATCCATATTGTATTTTATTTTCTTCTACCTTATTGCTTTCTAATCCTCTACTTAAATTTGTAGATAATTCTTGTTCAACTTCCTTAATAGTTTTATTAAACCATTGTTTTTCCATAAATTTTTTCCTTTCTTAAAATTTATTTTAACCATTTCATTATAGTTTATTATAAGTAAACCTAAATGAGACCTTTAAAGAAAAAATATATACAATTATAATATTCTTTCTTTAAAAGTCTCGTTTACTTGTATTAAGTTTGTTAACCAGATATTTAATATCGCGATTGTTGGCTAACAATTTAAAACTACTCCCTTTTAAGTTATTTTTGGTAGCCCGTACGGGAATCGAACCCATGATTCCACCTTGAGAGGGTGGCGTCTTAGCCGCTTGACCAACGGGCCAAATAAATTTACTTTATAGTTATACCATATATTCGTTTTCTAGTCAATTATTTTATTTAAAAAAATAAGATATAAATTTTAAAAAAGAATAGCATTAAAAGCTATTCTTCTTTCTTTTTCTTTAAATTTACAACAATTGCATTTTCATTATCAAATATAAAATTTGAATCTGTTGTATCTGTTTGGACAGGATTAACTTCCTGTTTTTCATCTGTAAAGTTTACATTTTTTGGATTAAATTTTATTTTTGTTGAATCATCTGGTTCATTATTTGTAACACCTGGTGTAAATTTTGTAAAGTTATATATTTTTACAGGTTGTTCTTCTTTATATTTTGCACCTATAAAATCTAGTTTTGCTTCACCTATATCATATGAACCATAATCATTTTTCAACTTTAATGCTCCTATTTTGAATCCTAAAGTTGCAAGTTTATTTACAGGGAAATATAACTCCCAATCATATTTTACACCGCCCCATTTTGGATCATAAGAATTAGTTTTGGTATCCAAACTCTGTGAATATATCCATGTCCTTCTCTTATAGAATTCACTTGACCACCATTCTAGTTCTTCTGTTACTGCATTTCCTAGGAATAATTTATTTGCACAATTTGATAATATTGTATCTTTATATTTTAATTTTGGTGAGTTTCCTTCTAATTGTGCTAAGTTTTGTGCTGTTATTGTTGTTCCAACTTTATATTTACGATATAGTGTAAATATTGCTTCTGTATCTTTACATATAAAATCTGGAAATTCATCTATATATAAGAAATGTGGTATTCTACTACTTTCATTTCCTGGTCTTCTTAATACACCCATTTGCATTGAAAGTATAAAGAATAATCCGAATGCTTTATGACTAGTTCTTCCTAAATCTCCTCTACGAGTACATACTAATGTTACTTCACCATTTGCTAATGCTTTGTCAAAATCTATATTATTAGTTCTTTTACAAAGAATTGCCTTAACTCCTGGTAATCTTAATAAATTATCTAGTTGTGATACAGCTAAATATATATATTTCTCTGTATCTGCTTTTCCTGGACCATCAGCATAAAAATTCTTTTTGAAATACTCTATTTGCATACTATATTTTTCTGCTAATTCCTCATCATTTCTCATTATTTCGCACATTTTTTCTACTAAGTCAAAGTTTGTAAGCATTTTTAACATATCTTCTAGATTTGGTAAATTTCCACCATTTATTCTAGGATACATTTCTTTTAACATAATTGTTAAATTTTCTATTGCTTGAATTATATATTCTTCTCTGTATGAATCCTCTATTTCTGGATGATTATTTACATACATTCCTTTTAATGCTGATGATATTGTTATTGCTATTTTTGAAGCATCATCATAAACAAATGGATTTAATCCAATTGAATCACTACTTCCTGGATCTATCAAATTATATTTTATATGAAAGTTTTTACAAACATTCATTATTTTAGAAGTTGATTCAAAGTCAGGTGCTATTGATGTTATACCTACATTTCTATAAATAAATTCATTTCCAAATGATGATAATATCATTTTATTCATATAAGCCTTATAAACAGTTTCTTTACCATAAGCTGGTGTAAGCATATTTAAATCAAAATTCTCATTTAGATAATCATTATCATATGGTTTATTTAATGTGGCTATACCTGTTTTTAATGCTGTATATCCCATTTCCTTTGCATTTGCTATATAAAATGCTTTCTTTTCAATATCTTTTGCCATCATTGGTTCTAGTACTAAAGTAGTTTTTCCTGTTCCTGAACCTCCACATACAAATAATGATTGATATCTCTTTTGTTCGAAAAATGTCATTTTTCTACCAGTTTCAAACTCTGTACAAAATAACATATCACATGTAAATGGTCCATGTCCTGCTTTAGAATCTGCTAAACTTATTCCTCTATAATCCCATAAAGATCTTTTTGCATCTTTACTATCATTAATTTTAAATACAATCCACTTTATTACTGAATAAAATGTCGTTAATGGTAAGTATAGTGCTAATGCTGTAAATGCTGGTCTAATTAATTCTGAAAAGTCTGTAACTAACTCTGTATATCCAGGCATTGATATTAAAAAGAGCCATGCTGCTTGATTAATCCATTGTACAAACATTGATAATGCTATTACATATAAAGTAACTATGTATGTTAAAAATAATGTTATTTTTATATTTTTTGATGAAGCAAATTCTGATGTTGGTGAAAATAAAAATGCAAAAACCGGACATGCAAGTGCTAATGTGTATCTAATTGGTCCCCAATATGAAACAGATACACCTGTAAACACTAAAAATAACATTTCTACTACTCTATCAACTAATATGTATAATGAAATCAATGTTAATACATAAGTTGCAAATGTATTTCTGCTAGCATTTAGTTTCTTTAAAAATTTATCTATTATTTTCATTGCTTTTTCCTTTCATTTTAATAAACTCCTACACTATATATTATCCTATAAAATCAGTAAAATTACAAGCCTTTTCGGCAAATTTTACAATATTTTTAAAATATTAGCTCTAAAACTATTCCTGAAATAACCCCTATAAAATAAAGTAAACTTGCAATTTTTATATTTTCTTTAATATTTTTATTAATTTTAAATAAAACTAATATACCAACACCTGCATTAACTGCTACCCCTGATATCAATATTGGTAGGGTTATAACATTAGATATAAATAACTCTGTTAATATAACAGATGAAGCACAATTAGGAATTAGTCCTATTAGTCCAGCTATTATTGGACCTAATATAATATTCTGACTTATAATACTACCTATTGTTGCTTTTCCGACAATACTAATAATAATATTTATTATTAGTGTTATTATAAAAATATAAATTAATATATTTATAGAATGCTTTATTGCTGACTTTAATATTCCATTTTCACAATCACAATGTTCATTTTCGCAAAGTTCTTCTATATTTTCTTGCAATTCTCCTTTTTTTGTAAGTCTAATTACAAAATCTACTATAAATCCTGCAATTACACCAATTGCTAATTTAATACTTAAGATTACTAATATTGTAGTTAATGGAACTGATTCTGTTAATAATATAGGCAACATTTCATCAGAAGTTGCTAAATATACTGATAATAATGTTCCTAATGTTATTACTCTTGCAACATATAAATTAGTAGCAGATACAGAAAATCCACATTGTGGGAATATTCCAACCAATGCTCCTAGAAATGGTCCAAATACTCCGGATTTTTTTATTATTTCTCTCGATTTATCACCTGTTTTATGTTCAATATATTCCATAATTAAATATGTTAGAAACAAAAACGGTAATAATTTAATGCTATCTATTATTGTTTCTTCTATAACTGCTAATATATTTTGCATATTTGCTTTCCTTTCTATAATTTTCCATTTTTTATATCTTCTACAAACAAATCTCTTGCTTTATATGGAAGTAATACTATTTTTTCTATATCTTCTTTTTTTATTATTTCAGGTATATATTTTCCTCTATCAGCATATTTAGGATTATTTGAAAATTCTGGTCCATTACCTGTTCCAAACTCTCCATCTATATATTTGCATAAAAAGAAATATTCTTTTTGATTGAGTTCTTTATTTTCCATTTCATATAACATTTTTTCAACTTCTACATCTATTCCAAACTCTTCTTTTATTTCTCTTTTAGCCCCTTCTTCTAAAGTCTCGTTATCTTCTTGTCCACCACCTGGAAAAACATAATAATTGCCAACTGGATGATTTTTTACTCCTACTCTATGCATAAGTGCAAATCCATCATTCATTGGAATTATTCCTGCCACTCTAATTCTTAATTCTTTATTTTGCATTTTTCTATTCCTCCATTTTATTGATACCATTCAAATGTCCAATTTAGAACTTTTACTATATCTCCTTCTTTTATTCCTTGTCGCTTTAATTCATCTTCTATTCCAAGATTTTTTAAACTTTTTTGGAAATAATACATTGACTCATTGTCATCCATATTTATTCTTCCCATTAATCTATTTATTGCTTTTCCTTCTATTATAAATATATTATTTTCTTTTCTTACTATAAACTCATCTTTGTCTTCTTCTAATGTATATACTACTTTTTCTTCTTGGCTTACTAATTCTTCTTTTGGTAACACTTTTAATTCTTTTGAAACTTTTTCTAATAATTCTTGAATACCTTCTCCTGTTGCCCCAGATATTTTATATATTTCTATTTTCTCTTTTTTCGCTACTTCTTCTAGTTCTTTAAACTTTTTGTCATTTTGCATAATATCAATTTTATTTGCTACTATAATTTGTTTTCTTTTGCTTAATTTTTCACTATATTTTTTTAATTCATTATTTATTGTGTAATAGTCCTGAACTGGATCTCTTCCTTCTGTTCCTGATACATCTATTACATGTAACAATAATCTTGTTCTTTCTATATGTCTTAAAAATTCTATTCCTAATCCAATTCCTTCACTCGCACCCTCTATTATTCCTGGTATATCTGCAATTACAAAACTATCTCCACTTTTCATTTTTACTACTCCAAGATTTGGTTCTATTGTCGTAAAATGATAATTTGCAATTTTAGGTTTGGCATCTGTAACAACAGATAGGAATGTAGATTTACCCACATTAGGAAAACCTAATAATCCAACATCTGCTAATAGTTTTAACTCTAGTATTATTTCTTTTTCTTCTCCTTCTTCTCCTGCTTGTGCAAATCTTGGTACTTGTCTTGTAGCAGTTGCAAAATGGGCATTACCTTTTCCACCTCTGCCCCCATTTAATATTAATTCTTCTTGTCCTTCTTCTGAAAGATCAGCAATTACTTTACCAGTTTCTGCATCTTTTATTACTGTCCCTATTGGCACATCTATATATAAATCTTCTCCGCTTTTTCCATATTTATTTCCGCCACTACCATTTTCTCCATTTTGTGCCTTGAATTTTTTGGTATATCTAAAGTCTATTAAAGTATTAGCATTTGGATCAACTCTAAAGTAAATACTTCCTCCTTTTCCACCATCTCCACCATCTGGTCCTCCTGCTGCTACATATTTTTCTCTTCTAAAAGTAATGGCTCCATCTCCGCCATTACCTGATTTTATTGTAATTTTTACATAGTCTGTAAACATCTTTTTCCCCTTTACTCTTAATTATTGTTGCCACTCTTGTTCAGATTTTTGTTTATTCATCTCAAAATTTTGTTGCAATTCTTTTATTTTTCCTGCCAATGCTGGTGAATTTGACATTTCTCTTCTATTAATTTGTCCATTTTTATCAATTTGACCTATATATGCTAATTTATTTCTATCTTGAAAATTTTTTGGATCTGATAGCAATTCAAGAACTTTTAGTATTTCTCCTTTATCTTGTAATTCTACTATATCTTCTAATCTTCTATATAATTCAAAACATACTGGATATGAAGCACCAAATATTTCTGCATCATGCTCATGTGCAGTATTACTTATTTGTGCTGTATATAAATATGTTCCTTCTTGGTCTTTACATATTTTAGATGTATTTCTTATTCTAAGAATTTCCCCTGAATTAATGTTTACTGCATCATATTGAAATCTACTTCTTCCATCTACAACATATCTTCCAATATTTTTTATTTCAGGATTATTCTTTCTATTTTCTCTTTCTTGTCTTTCACTTTCTAAATATTGTTTTGCACTCATTTCTTCTCTAAATGCTTTTTCTCTATCTATTTTTTCTTGTGCCTCTCGTTTTTCTTGGTATTTTCTTTCATTATATTCATCTACTTTAGATATGTCTTCATTTACCATCTTTTCTACAATTTCATTTACAGCATTACTTTTATTACCAAAATACAATTCTTGTCCCATTTGCTGTAATTGACCTAAATAATAACTTTTTCTAGTTGCTATATCATTTGTATTTTCTCTTGAATATCTTTGTTTAACTAATTGTAAAATTTTATTATCAACTTTTTGTCCTTCTGGCAACTCAAATGATACATAATCTGCATTATCAATAATTATTGCATGCTCTGATGAAGCTACTCTAGCCATATACAAATTTGTTACAACATTATTTCTATGTTTTACTTTATTTTTAAGTTCCATACTTAGTATTATAATTTTACTATCATCATTTTCAACTTCAGCAGTTCTATTTACTTCTTTCGTTTCTTTCTTAAATCTATCAAATAATCCCATTTTACTTACCTCTTTCGTTTTATTAATTTTCAAAATAATCTAATTTCATTGCTTTTTTAACTTTTTTCATTGTTTTTCTTGCTTCTTCTCTTGCTTTTTCAGTTCCCTCTATTAATATTTTATCAACAATTTCTGGTCTTTCTTCATAATATTTTCTTTTTTGTCTAATTGGTTCTAAAGTTTTATTTATATTTTCTGCTAATTGCTTTTTACATGCAACACAGCCTCTTTTTCCTTCTCTACATTCTTTACACACATTTTCATATTCTTCTTTATTGTCAAATAATTTATGATAATATGATACCATACAAATATCAGGATTTCCTAAATCATCTTTTTTTATTCTATTAGGATCTGTTACTGCATTCATTACCTTTTTATTTACTTCTTCAGGTGTGTCTGATAAATATATTGCATTTCCTAATGATTTACCCATTTTTTCATTTCCATCTAATCCTTTTATTCTTTTTTCTTTAGATAATACTGCCTCTGGTTCTATTAAAATATCTCCATAGATACTATTAAATTTTCTTACTATTTCTCTACATTGTTCTATTAATGGTAATTGGTCTTCTCCTACTGGTACTATTTCCCCATTTAATACAGTTATATCTGCAGCTTGACTTACTGGATAACCTAAAAAGCCATAAGTTACACTTTCTCCGAATATTTCTTTCTTTTGTGCTATTTCTGTTTTTACAGTTGGATTCCTTTCTAATCTTGCTATTGTTACTAGGTTTGAGTAAAATACTGTTAATTCTGCAGTTTCTGGAATCATTGATTGTATATATATTGTTGTTTTTGCTGGATCTATTCCAACTGATAAATAATCCATAACAACTTCTCTTACATTTTTTCTAACTTTTTCAGGATTATTAAAATTATCAGTTAAGGCTTGAACATCTGCTATCAAAATATATGGTTCGTATTCTCCAGATTCTTGCATCGCAACTCTATTTTTTAATGAGCCAAAATAATGACCAATGTGCAATCTTCCTGTTGGTCTATCTCCTGTTACTATCCTTTTTTTATTCATTTTATCTCTCCTTTAATACTACTTTAAAGATTATACTACATATTTCAAAAAAAAGGAAGCATTTTTAGTAATAAAATTTAAACTCAAAAAGCCCATCACAATGTGATAGGCTCATGAGTTGAGAAAAATCAATACACTAAATCTTCATCACCGTCTTCGTCATATTTAACTTCACGGCGACTTTTGGTAAGAGAAAGGTCGATAGCAGGTTCTTCTTCATCTTCATCCTCTTCTTCCACCTCGGCAGTTTCTTCTTCAACAGCATCTTTAGAATAGTGGTCTTCTTCAGATTCTACTTCTTCTTCAGAATCATCTGTTTCAGATTCTTCCTCGGCAGTTTCGTAGGATTCCTCATCTGCTTCACTTTCGTCAGAATCTCCGACCTGCTGTTCATCAACAGCAACCTCTTCAGTTTCATTTTCTTCGGCGGTTTCGAGTTCATCTTTCTCTTCAGGTTCATCTGCTTTTTCAGTTTCACCTTCATCAGAGTGATTTTCATTCACAGGTTCAGCCTTAAGAATTTGGATAGGAGGTCCTGCCGGATCATATTCTTCTGCAGCAGCAATATCTTCATATTTTACTGAGAAAAATGATTCATTCTCATATGAGAAATCTTCCGGCATATTGATGAACTGAAGATAACCTTTTTCATACTTCCAGCCCATCATCTTCAATGCCTCATGCAAGTTCTTGGTTACTGCCCTGTCCAGCTTGTCAAACAGTTCAGAGCCTAATCCCCTGTTCCATTTAAAATCCTGCTGGATTGTTTTCATCTTAGATACCTGCTCTTCAGTAGCAACAATTTTGCCATGAATCAACCAAGTATCCACGCCCTCGTTTACCATTTCACAGAAAATTTCATACTGTGCACGGAACAATTCCTCCTCTAAATTTTTACGCCGTTCTCTTGCCAACTTTTGGAATTCATCTGCTGACATCATCTGTAATGCCATTTTGTTTTTCTCCTTTTTTTGTTGTGCGAAACATATATCTATGTTTCATATTAATTGGTTACCATAATATTATACCACAATTTATTAAATAATGCAAATTTTTACAAATGTTTTTATTTTTTCTAAATATATAGGAAAAGTCGGACTTGGTACACCAAGTCCGACAACAGATTAGGCATTTAACCTTCTTTCGAAAGTATATCTGCCAGCTTGCCCATGAACTGGATTAATAATCCACTCATTACTATAGTTCATAATAATCCACTGTTCGATTTCATAGCTTGTCAAAGGTCTGCATTCATCAAGTGGTATATAAATTTCCCGCACTCTCTGACCGTCAAATTTGAAATTTTTCAGGTCCACTTCGACAATGTCTTTTACAATCTTCCAGTTTTTTTCTTTTTCTGTCATTTCTTTTTCCCTTTCTGAGGTCTTATTGCACCTCTTAAAAAAATACAATATCTACACTTTTATTATACCATATTTTTCCTTATATTTCAAATTATCCAAATATACCTTTCTTTTTTATTGGAGGCTGTTCATTCATTGTCATTGATAGTTTCTCAAGTAATTCCCTTTGCTCTTTACTTAACCTTTTTGGAGTTTGGACTATTACAGTAAATACAAAATTACCTCTTGAATTAGAATTAAGTGTTTTAAATCCTTTTTCTCTAATTGTAAATTTAGTTCCTGTTTGGGTTCCTTCTGGTATAGTAAAGATTTCAGAACTTCCATCTACCATTGGAATTTTTAAGTTTGCACCTAATGTAGCTTGAGTTATTGTTATAGGAACTTCACACATTACTGTTGTACCTTGTCTTGAATAAATACTACTTCTCTTTATTCTAACTGTTATGTATAAATCACCATGTGGACCTCCTTTTTCACCAGGTTCACCTTCTCCTCTTAACACAACTGTTTGATTGTCATCAATTCCTGCTGGAATTTTTACTTTTATTTTAGGTTGTTTTCTAACTGTTCCTTTTCCTTTACAATTTTCACATACCTCTTTTATTACTTCACCTGTTCCATGACAATTAGTACAAGTTCTTGTTGTTTGCATTTGTCCTAATATTGTATTTTGTACTTGTTTTACCGTTCCAGTTCCATTACAAATAGGACATTTAGTTACAGATGTTCCAGGTTTAGCTCCTGTTCCATGACATATTTCACAAGTTTCTGGTCTTGTTATAACTATTTGTTTTTCTACACCTAGAAAAGCCTCTTCAAAACTAATTTCCATATTCAAATTTAAGTCTGCACCTTTTCTTGGTCCTCTTTGTTGTCTTGAACTTGTTCTAGCACTACCACCAAAAAATGAAGAAAATATATCTCCTAAATCTCCAAAATCAGAAAAGCCATCAAAACCAGAAGAAGTATAAGAATAATAATTTCCTCCTCCAAATGGACCTGCTCCACCTCCAAATCCATTAAATCCTTGTGGTCCATCTGCTCCAAATTGGTCATACATTTTTCTTTTTTGTGGATCTGATAATGTCTCATATGCTTCATTTACTTCTTTAAATTTAGCTTCAGCTTCTTTTTTGTTGTCTGGATTGGCATCTGGATGATATTTTTTAGCAAGTTTTCTATATGCTTTTTTTAATTCATCTTCAGTTGCATCCTTGCTAACTCCTAATACTTCATAATAATCTCTTTTATTTGCCATTTTATCCTCCTACTAAAAAGTCCTTGTTACAAGTTGAGGTTGGATTTTTCCAACCTCATGCTACTATTTATTATTGTCATCTTCTACTTTATAATCTGCATCATATACAGTTCCATCATTTCCTTCATTATTTTCTTCTGTATTTGTAGTTGCATTTGGATCTGCTTCTGCATTTGGATTTGCATTTTTATATAATTGTTCAGACATTTCATAAAATACTTTTGTAAGTTTTTCAGTTGCATCTTTTATAGAATCTAAATTGTTAGATTCAAGTGCTTTTTTAGTATTTTCTATTTCAGTTTCAACTTTTGCTTTTTCTTCTCCACTAATCTTATCACCTAGTTCTCCAAGTGTTTTTTCACTGTTATATACTAAACTTTCTGCATTATTTTTTACTTCTATTTCTTCTTTCTTTTTCTTGTCTTCTTCAGCATGTGCTTCAGCATCTTTAACAGCTTTTTCAATATCTTCTTCTGTTAAATTTGTTGATGCTGTAATTGATACATTTTGTTCATTTCCTGTTGCCATATCTTTTGCAGATACATGTACTATACCATTTGCATCTATATCAAATGTTACTTCTATTTGTGGTACTCCTCTTGGTGCTGCTGGAATTCCTGTTAATTGGAATCTTCCTAAAGTTTTATTATATGCTGCCATTTCTCTTTCACCTTGTAATACATGTACTTCTACACTTGTTTGACCATCTGCAGCTGTTGAGAATATTTGTGATTTTTTAGTTGGTATTGTTGTATTTCTTTCTATTAATTTTGTAAATACTCCTCCATATGTTTCAATTCCTAATGATAATGGTGTTACATCTAATAATACTAAATCTTTTACATCTCCTGATAATACACCACCTTGTATTGCTGCTCCTATAGCAACACATTCATCTGGGTTTATTCCTTTATCTGGTTCTTTTCCTGTTATTCTTTTTACTACTTCTTGAACTGCTGGAACTCTTGTAGAACCTCCTACTAATAATACTTTATGAATATCATTTGCTGTTATTCCTGCATCTTTTAATGCTTGATTTACAGGTCCTGCAGTTGCTTCTACTAAATCATGTATTAATTCTTCAAATTTTGCTCTAGTTAATGTTACATCTAAATGTTTTGGTCCTGTACTATCTGCTGTTATGAATGGTAAGTTTATTTGTGTTTGTTGTACTCCTGATAATTCTATTTTAGCTTTTTCTGCAGCTTCTTTTAATCTTTGCATAGCCATTTTATCAGTTGATAAATCTATACCATTTGATTTTTTAAATTCATCTACTAAATATTTAATTATTTTGTCATCAAAGTCATCTCCACCTAAATGTGTATTTCCGTTTGTAGCTAATACTTCGAATACTCCATCTCCAATATCTAGTATTGAAACATCAAATGTTCCTCCACCTAAGTCATATATCATAATTTTTTGATCTTGTTCTTTATCCATTCCATATGCAAGTGCTGCTGCTGTTGGTTCATTTATAATTCTTAAAACCTCTAATCCTGCTATTTTTCCAGCATCTTTTGTTGCTTGTCTTTGACTATCACTAAAATATGCTGGTACTGTTATAACTGCTTGGGTTACTTTTTGTCCTAAATAGTTTTCAGCATCTGCTTTTAATTTTTGTAATATCATTGCTGATATTTCTTGTGGAGAAAATTTATCTCCTTCTATATTAACTTTTTCGTTTGTTCCCATTTTTCTTTTTATAGAAATTACTGTGTTTTCTGGATTTGTTACAGCTTGACGTTTTGCTATTTGTCCTACCAATCTCTCTCCATTTTTTGAGAATGCTACTACTGATGGTGTTGTTCTATTTCCTTCTGCGTTTGGTATTACTACTGGTTCTCCTCCTTCCATTACTGATACACATGAGTTTGTTGTTCCTAAGTCAATTCCTATTATTTTTCCCATTTTAATTTACTTCCTTTCTTAAAAAATGTTTCCTCATTTTATAAATTTTAAATTTAATAACTTATTTAATTGGCTACTACAACCATAGAATGTCTTATTACTCTATTTCCTATCTTATAGCCTTTTCTATATTCTTGTACTATTTCTTTTTCACCTTTTTCAGTATCTTGTACACTACTTACTGCTTCATGCAAATTTGGATCAAATGTTTCTCCAACTGATGATATTTCTTCTACTCCTTTTGCTTTTAATATGTCTTTAAATTGTTTTAGTACAAGTTCTACTCCTTTTTTATATTCTTCATCTTGGGTTTCTGCTTTTATTGCATTTTCCAAATTATCTACTATTGGTAAAAATACCTCTACTATATCTGATAATATTGAATTGTATAAAACTTCTCTTTCTTTACTACTTCTTTTTTTGAAATTTTCAAATTCTGCTAATACTCTTTTATATCTATCATTTAATTCATCTAGTTCTTGTTGCTTTGGATCAATTACATCTTCTTTTGTATCTTTTTCTTTTACCTCTTTTACTTCTTTTTCCTCTTTTTCTTTCTTTTCTTCTTCCATCTTCACCCTTCTTTCTAATTTTCATCGTTTTTATCATTTAGTTTTTTGCTGATATATTTCATTACAGATATTACTTTGGCATAATCCATTCTCTTTGGTCCTATTATTCCAATTGTTCCCATTTCTTTGTTTCCTATTCTATGTTTAAAAGTTACTACACTAAAATCTTTTAATTCTTCTTTTTCGTTTTCTTCTCCTATATATATATTTATATCTTTTGCAAAACCATTATTTAACATATCTGCCATTAAATCTTTCTCATCTAATATGTTTACAAAATTTCGTGCTACTTCTAAACTATTAAATTCTGGCAATTCAAATAATCTATTAGCTCCTTCTAAATGTACACTTTCTTCTTCTATTACCTTTTTCATTTGTTCTATTATTGGTTTTATTAAGTTTACACTATAACTCATTTCTTCTACTAAATATTTTTCTAAAGGTTTGTCTATTTTAGTTATTGGTTCACCTTTTAGTTTGTTATTAAACATTAAACTTAATGTTTGAACTTGATTTTCTGTAATGTCCTCATCAAATTTTATTATAGTTTCTTTTACTAAACCTGTATCTGTTAATATAACTGCCATCATCATCCTATTACTTAATAGAACAAATTTAATGTTTTCTATTTTTTGAACACTTGAATTAGGTCCTATAGCTACTGTGGTATAATGTGTTATTTCTGATATAGTACTTGATGCTATTTTTGTCATTTCTTCCATTTCACTTACTTTGGTTTCTAGTTTTTCACTAATGTATTTAATTTCTTCAAGTGTTATTTTGTCATCTTCTAAAAGTTCATCTACATAAAACCTATATCCTTTTGCTGATGGTACTCTTCCTGCTGATGTATGTGGTTTTTCCAAATAGCCCATTTTTTCTAATTCTGCCATTTCATTTCTTATTGTTGCACTACTATATTCTAGCCCTTCTAAATTCATTATAGCATTTGAACTTACTGGCTCTGCTGTTCTAATATATTCTTCAATTATAGCTTGCAATACTCTCTTTTTTCTTTCATCTAGCAATCTTTACCCCTCCTTTTAGTTTTGGGAAATTGCATTTTAGCACTCTTTTAGTCTGTTTACTAAATCCGTATAATATATTATATTATTTTTTAGCACTTGTCAATACCTTTTGCTAATTTTTTTATATAAATTCTTCCCAAACCAAATTAGCTAAATCAATTCCTCTATTTGTAAGTTTAATATTTTCCCCATCTATCATTAATAGTTTTTCATTAACTAATTTATTTAGTTGATTTCTATATAAATATAATGGATTGTCTCCAAATTTATTTTTAAAATCGCTTATTTTTACTCCATCTATTTTTCTAAGCCCTAATAACATATATTCTCTTTTGGTATCATCTTCTTTTTGAATTTCGTGTATAATTCTATTTCTTTCTAATTTTCCAGTTTTTATATTTTTAATATATTCATTTATATCTTCTGTGTTGGAATATCTACATATATCTCTATATGAATGTGCCGCTATTCCAAATCCTATATATTCTTGTTGATTCCAACAATTCATATTATGTCTTGACTCATATCCAGTCTTTGCAAAATTAGATATTTCATAATGTTTATATCCATTTAATTCTAATGTATTTTTTACATACCAATACATATTTCTTTCGGTGTCTTCTTCTGGAAGTTCTAATTCGTGTCTCTCAATCATTTGTGCCATTTTTGTATTTTCTTCTATTATTAGAGAATAAACAGAAATATGTTCCGCTTCTAATTCTATTATTTTATTTAGGCTTTCTTTTAAATCTGCTATTCTTTGATTTGGCAAGCCTAACATTAGATCAACATTTATATTTTTGAATCCTACTTTTCTAGCCATTTCATATGTATCTAAAAATTGTTTATAATCATGAATCCTTCCAATTTGTTTTAATAATTTGTCTTGTGTACTTTGTAATCCTATGCTTAATCTATTTATCCCATAATCTTTATAGCACTGTAATTTTTCTAATGTTACTGTACCTGGATTAACTTCAATTGTTATTTCTGCTTTTGGTGAAATTTTTTTCTTTTGCAATGATATAATAATGTCTTTTATATATTTGCAATCAATATATGATGGAGTTCCACCTCCAATATATATTGTTGTTATTTCTGAACTAATTTTTTGTAGTTCTATTTCTTTTTTTACTGCATTAATATATTTTAATATAATATCATCTTTGTTAGCATATGATACAAAATCACAATAATAACACTTCTGTTTACAAAAAGGTATGTGTATATATATTCCTATTTCTCTATTCTTCATTCGCAATCTCCATTATTTTTTTCAACCTATAATTTACTCCTGATTTTCCTATAGGTTCTTTTAACATTTGACCTAATTCTACTAAACTTGCATTTGGATTTTCTAGTCTTAATTTAGCTACTTCTTGCAAAGATTCATTCATTTTATTAAATTTCTTTTTTTGTTTTAATTTTTTGATAGCCTCAATTTGTTCAATAGATGCATTAATAGTTTTATTCAAATTTGCAGATTCACAATTAACTATTCTGTTTATTTTATTATTCATTTCCCTTTGAACTCTTATTTCTTCAAATTTTAAAACTGCTTTATTAGCACCTAATAATGCTAAAAATTTTGAAATTTCCTCACCATCTTTTATATAAATTGCATATTCATTTTTTTTATCTATCAAACTTGTTTTTATATCAAATAATTTTAATGCTTGTATTAAATCATTTGCTTTATCTTTTTGTTTTATTCCTAATTCTAAATGATATTTCTTTTCAGGATTATTAATAGAACCTCCCCCTAAGTATGCACCTTTTATTAAGTATTTTAATTTTTCTTGTTCTAAATTTAATATATCTACCTGTGGAATTTCAACATCTTTAGAGTTAATTGATATTACAAATAATTTTCCTTGTATTGTAATATTAAAATTGTTTATCCCATTATTACTTAATAACCTAGAAAATCTATTTATATTATACTCATTTTCTGTACTGAATTTTATCTTATTTTTTTCTTTATTAATATTACTGCTTATAAAGTATCCTATTAATTCATATTTTATTGCTTCTTTGTTTACTAAATTATCTGTTTTACTTATTTCTTCTTTTAATTCTTTAGAAAAAGACATTTTTCTCTCCTTATTTTATATTTTTGTTATAATTATTCTATCATTTCCATATAAATCTTTTTTACAATATGTATCTATGTATTTATTTTCATCCTCTATTATTTTAGTTACATCTTCTTTTTGATCATATCCTATTTCAAAACATAAATATCCACCAAATTTTAAATATTCAAGTGCTTGATTAGCTATTTTTCTATAAAAATCTAATCCATCTATTCCTCCATCTAGTGCTATTTCTGGTTCATTTTGTACTTCTTTACTTAAATGTTCTATGTCATCTTTTTTTATATATGGCGGATTTGATACAATTATATCAAATTTTATGTTTTCTATATTTTCAAATAAATCTGATTTTATGAATTTTACATTTGCACCTAACTTATTAGCATTTTTTCTTGCTACATCTAATGCTTTATCACTTATATCTATGGCATAAATTTCTGCATCTTTTATATTTTTGTCTAATGATATTGCAATTATTCCACTTCCTGTGCATAAATCAAGTATTTTGGGTTTATTCATTTTATTTGCTATTTCTATTACTTCTTCTACTAATGTTTCTGTATCTGGTCTTGGTATTAATACTTCTTCATTTACATAGAATTCCATCTTCATAAATTCTTGCATATGTGTTATATGTTGTAATGGTACTCCTTGAGTTATTTTTTCTATATTTACAAAATATTCCCACTGTTCCTTTTTTTCTATTTCTTTTTTATCATATATAATTAAATATTGCCTAGGCTTTTTTAAAATATATTGTAATAATAGTCTTGCTTTTAATGAAGGATTTTCTATATTATTACTTTTTAAAATTATTGTTCCTTTTTTTAATGCTTCTTTAATTGTCATATTAATACCTCCTCCCTTTATATTAATAATATATATTATTTGTTTATTTTTTTCAATATAAAAAGAACAACTTTAAAGTTGTTCCTTTACTCTTCTTCTTTTACTTTCTACTACTAATGGTGGTAGTAATGGGCTATACCCATTTCCATCAAATACATCTACTTCTACTGTTCTTGTAAGTAAATCTGTATATGTATATGATGCTGTTCTATCATTTTCCTCATATTTTACTACAAAAATATTAGGATATGCTTTTTCTATTGTACCTTCTTTTTCAAATTCTTTACTTCTTCCTAATGAACCTTTAACAATTATCTTTTGACCTACCTTATCTAAAATGTCGGTTTTTAAATTTGTTATATCAGTCTTACAAATCATTAAATCACCTACTTTGCTTAAGATGTTTTGAGTATATCATTCGTAGGTGATTTTGTCAAAGCATGCATTCTTTTGTCTGTTTTGTGTATTCCTTGCACTGCAAGCATTTTCGACTTTATTTTGTCGTTTGTTACATTTATATTACATTTTTATTACAGAAATATTACATTTCTTTTTCCTCTTGCACCTAATCCATTTACTCCCTTTTTTCCATCTCTTAATTCATCAACAAAGTCATCTATTGTTATATACTTATTTTTATCTGCTAGTGCAACACTTTTTGCAACTATTAATGGATCTAAAAAATCTATTAAAATTCTTGCAGGTGATGATGCAAAATTTGCTCCTGCATCCATTATTGCCTCAAAATAACTTTGACAGGCTCCTGCAAATATAACTAAATTTTTATTATTTATAACATCATATTTTCTAGCCTCTTTTACAGTTTGTATAAAATGTCTAGAATTTCTATAATTAAATATATCTCTATATCTTGCCCCACTTTTAATCATTCCATCATGTCCTGTTATTATTAATATATCTGGATTGTATATCATAAGTAATCTATATACTACTTTAGGCTGTTTATTTTCTGGTATATTTTTTACAATAGCATTTAATCCCATTTTTTTATAGTACATCATTGATTTTTCACTATATCTCCTATCTCCATCAAGATGTAATATTTTCCCTGTACGTATTATCTCTTTTCTTCTATCTTGTTTTATTTCTTTTTCATGATTTATTGTATTAATAATTCGATATTCCATATGTTCCTCACAAATATGCTGTTGTTCTTTACTTGCTAATTGTAAATCTTCTATTGGCGCATCTGCTTCAATTCTTAAATCAACACCTTTTAATATCGCAATTTTTCTATTATCACTTAATTTTATAATTCTCTTTACATAAAAAACTATATCATTATTATATGAATTTCTTGTTACTATATCGCCTTTTTTTATTTCTCGCATATTATCACCTCGATTTTTGTCCAAGAAACTAATATTTTTTAGGCTATTATAATATATGTTTTTTCGACTTTTTTTGATACTTTTAATACAGTTTTTACAAAACATGGAATTTTTTCTTTACTTATGTAACTTTACATGATATAATGCAATAAATTGGATTGAAAAGGAGGCTTTTTATGAAACAACTTAATGAGCATTTGGCAGAAAATAAAGTATTAATTCTATATTTGTTAAATAGATTGCCTGACGGAATAAAAAGTGATAACTTATATAAAATTGTTTCATCTACAAACAATATAAATTATTTTTATTTTCAAGAATTATTGACAGATTTAATTGAGACAAAATTAGTTGGTTCATTTACTAAAGATGAAGATATTTTTATTAAAATCACATCAGAAGGTCAAAATGCATTATCCCTTACAAAATCCCTTTTACCTGGAATTTTGAAATTAAAAGCAGACAATATTTTTAAAGAAGAAGTTTCACTTATTGCTGAAGAATCTTCTATTATAACAGAATATATTCCAAAAGATGAAAATAATTATACTGTAAAGTGTAAAATTGTAGAAAAAAACGAAATATTATTAGAAGTTTCAACTTTTGCTGGTTCAAGAGAAAGAGCTAAACAAATTTCTGATAACTGGAAAAATAATGCAAATAAAATTTATCCTCAAATTATAAACTTATTATTAAATGGAGATTAATATGAAAAAACAAGATATCATACCTTTTGTAGAAACTTTAAAGAATACATATCCAGACGCAACATGTAGTCTGGATTTTAAAACACCTTTTCAAATAGTGGTAGCTGTAATGTTATCTGCGCAATGTACAGATGAAAGAGTAAATAAAGTTACACCTGCTTTATTTAAAAGATGTAAAACTATACAAGATTTTGCTGATATTGACTTAAATGAACTTGAACAATTAATACATTCTTGTGGTTTTTATAAAAATAAAGCTCAAAATATAAAATTATGTGCTAAACAAGTATTAGAAAATTTTAATGGTGAAGTTCCACAAACTATGGAAGAATTACTAACTTTAGCTGGTGTTGGAAGAAAAAGTGCTAATGTTATTTTGCTTGAGGCTTTTGGAATTGCTAATGGTATTGCAGTAGATACTCATGCAAAAAGAATTTCAAATAGAATTGGCCTTTCACTTCAAAAAGAACCAGAAAAAATAGAACAAGACTTGTTAAAAATATTTCCAAAAGAATATTTAAAAGACATTAATCATTTATTTGTTTGGCATGGTCGTAATACTTGTGATTCTCGTAAACCAAATTGTGTTTCTTGCACTGTTAAAAATTATTGCAAGTATTATCATAATTTATCCAAAAATTAATGTATATTTTTAATATTATATGTAATACTAACATATTAAGAGGTGATATCTTTGACAAATATCAATTGTTCTTTAGACTGTGTTTATCAAATTGATGGAAAGTGTTCTTATGATATTATTTCTAATTCTAGTTTATGCACTAATTCTGAATGTGCATATTATAAAGAAGTAACTTGAAATGAACCCAAATTGTTAGACCTTTTTGTTTAACAATTTGGGTTTCATTTGTTTAGTAAATGTTAGAAGAAAAGATGATTTAATTATATCTAATTACACACTTAACTCGAAAGTCTTCTCATTTTCTTTCCTACAAGTACAAACCGATACGAAATCCATAGTATTCAGAACAGCTAGAGGGATCCTCCTCATCCCACTTATTCGCCGTTAAACCGGCCATTCCCGAACCAACATGACCGTAGTAACCACCTCTAAGGCAAAGTTTAACACCATTTTTGACGTATAGTTTTGTCCATTCTTCTACATTTCCTGCTAAATCATATATATTATTTGCTTTGGTATTTGGAAATTGTCCTGTTTTTATTAAATCATCTGTTCCTGAAAATGTATCATCTTTATAATTCCCCCAACTTGTACTGTCAAATCCTATTTCTTCTATTGTTTTATTTCCTGTTTCATATAACCATCCTAATGTTCTATCCCATGCTGCTCCTGTTAATAATGAACTTGTTGCATTTGTTCCTACACTTTTTGCATATCCTTCTGCTTTAGTTAATGCTTCTGTTTGTGTAATCCAATTATATACATATTTATTTTTTTGTGTTACTAATGTTCCTTCTTTTGATTCAGTTCTTATTTGATTTGCTAATGAATCTCCTGCTTCATATCTTCCTATATAAAATCCTCCATTTTTATTGACACTGGTTTTGTAATTATCTTCTGGGTCTTCGTATTCAGTGAATGAAGTTTTATATTCGTTTTTAAAAATCGCTAAAAATTCTTCTCGACTCATTCCAGATGAATTTAATAAATCTTCTAATTTCATACCCAATGCTTCATACATACTTTCAACCTGTTTAAGAAGTAATTCATCTGTCATCCAAAAATTTTGTGCATATAAACTATATACTTCTAATGTTTTACTTGTTTCTCCTTTACTTGTTGTTACTTTTATTTTATATTCTCCATTTATTGTTGGCTCTATTTCTTTATTATATGTTTTTCCTAGTTGTTCATTATCTTCTGATAATATATCTTCTCCGGATGGGTCTGTTACTACTATACTTGTTATTTCTTCTTTACTTTCTACTTTTGCAGTTATCTTTTGATCTTTTTCTACTGGCACCCATACAAATTGATTTCCAACTAACTCTGCATCTACTCCTTTTCCATTGTCCTCTTCACTATCAGATATTACATATCCCTCATTTATGCTTCCTCCTACATGATAAAATCCTTCTGGTATTGGTGGATTTTCTACTTTTGTTCCTTTTATTGTTAAACTTATGCTTACATCAGATTTTTCTGCTTCTTCTACTTTTCCATTTTTATCTATTGTATATACATTACTACTTGGAAATGTTACCTTGAAGTTGTTTCCGTCTTCTTCTACTGTTATTCTATCATCATATTTTTTTAGTTCATCTTCAAGTTGTTTTCTTGTTACTCCTTGTCCATTATTACCAGCTATTACTGCACTATATGATAATTTTACTTGTTCTTTTTCTTCTCCTATTTTTGTTTCTTCTTTTGCTCTTTGTGATTGCCTTATTATTCCATTATCTCCTGCTAGCATTGATATACTTACTCCTGCTAGTATTAATAAGACTACTATTGTTACTACTAATGCTATTAGCGTTATACCTTTTTGTTTTTCTCTTGTTTCTTTCTTTTTCATTGTTTCCTCCTTTATTTGTTTTCCTTAATCTTTGTACCTTAAAGAAAAATAAAAAGATGTAAACAACTTAAATATGTATATTTACATCTTTTTATTGATTTTTAATTTTCATTATTTTATAAAAATATTTGTAAAAAAATTTTTTCCATAAAGTATTGCAATTAGTATATTTTATTGTTAAAATTATTTCATAGAATAATCTTTAAGGTACAAAGATTAAGGATTTTTTCACTTGGCAAATCAGAACAAATTAAAAAGAATGTTTCCTGTTGAATACAGAAAACATTCTTATTTTTTTAATTCCTCAAATATTTTTGATAAATATTTCATACTTGTCAAGCACTGTTCTAAAGTATTACCTGTTGCACCAACTTCTATAATAGTTGCTGCTTTTCCAAGATGTTGATTATATCTTGAATTTCTAACAATCATTGGTTTAAATAACCCTGGATATAATTCATTTGCCTTTTGCTGTACTTCTATTGCAAATTTCAAATTAGATTGCCAATTAGGATGATATAATCCCCCTCCATTTGTTCCTATAACAAACATTAATTGAGCAGCGACATCATTTCCAATTTTTACACTAGGGTCATAATTACTTTTACTTCCTATTGCATCTCTATGTAAATCTATAATTATATCACTTGGTGTTGTTTTAAGATCATTTTCTACACTTGTACATGATCTTGTATATGAACCTGTATATGCTGGATAATCATGATAGTTTTTATCATGTAATACATTAAAACCACCATTAATTAAATAATTTGTTAACTCATCACCAACTCTTGAAACTGTATAATTTAAGTCTGTTGTTCT
The DNA here is from genome assembly GCA_947630445.1 of uncultured Clostridia bacterium. Lineage (GTDB taxonomy): Bacteria > Bacillota > Clostridia > TANB77 > CAG-508 > CAG-269. Next base: position 51,451 of record CANRHQ010000003.1, read on the forward strand.
AAAATTACCTGTTTGTTGATATGAGTATTGTTCACTTGGCGTATAACTTTCACATGTATGTGTATGGAAAATTATTATATTTTCTTTATTTATATTTAATTCATTTTCTAAAATAGAATTATTTATTTCAAATGATGTTTCATTTTTTATTTTCACACCATTTATATCTATATTAAAACTTTCTGATATAGGATTTTGAGTTACTACTTCTGTAGTTACATTTGTTGATATATTTTCTTGTTTATTCTCTTGTTCACTAATTTCAGAATTTTGCATTTCTTCTGTTGGTTGAACTTCCTTTTCTTCTACTTTTGCTAATTCTATATCTAATAATTTTGAAATCAAATTAGTTTGACCTTCTTCTTCTCCATCTTCTTTTATTACATTATTAGATTTATATAATGAATTATTTATTGCTGGCAATTCTTTGTCTAAATATTTCAACAAATTTTGGGATATATTTATTTGTAATATTTCATTAGATTTTATTTTAGGTATTATCTTACTCACTATAAATATAATTATTAATATTGCTAATATTATTGACATTCTTCTAATTGCATCTTTTATATTTATTACTGTAACATTAAACATATTTTTCTCCTTGTCCTAATGTTCCTATATATAATATATGTTTAATGCTCAATTTTTAGAACTTAAATTTTTATAATAACCTTGGTTTCAACTCTAAATAAATCGGTTTTTCTTCTCTAATCATTGTGCTTTTTCCGTGTCCTGGATATACTATTGTTTCATCTGGTAATACCATAAGTTTTTTAGTTATAGAATTAATTATATCATCAAAATTTCCAGTTGGAACATCTGTCCTTCCCCATGTTCCTCTAAATAATGTATCTCCAGAAAATAATAATTTTTCTTCTTCACAATATAAACAAGAACCTCCTGATGTGTGTCCAGGTGTATGTATTACTTTAAACTCTAAATTGCCTAAATGTAATAAATCGTTATCATCTACTCGTGAATCCACATTAATAATTAATCCTTCTAATCCTATATATGAAGTTAAGCTAATATTAGGATTTAATAAATTTATTGCCGTTTCTCTTTCAGCTACTATTTGACCACCAGTTTTTTCTTTTAATTCTTGCACTCCACCTATATGATCTCCATGACAATGTGTTAAATAAATATATTTTAATTTTGCTTGTAAAATATTTAACATTTCTATTATTCCTTCTACATTTCCAGCTGGATCAATTACCATAGTTTCTTTGGTTTTTTCATCTTGAACAATATAACAATTTGTTGAATCTCCTATCCAAGTATCAATCTTTAGTTCCTTTAATATCATTTTTTCCATCTCCTATTTATTTTTTTCTATCAACTTCATAAACACTATCTACTTTTCTTATTTGTTTTATTATTTTATTTAGACTTTCCAAACTATCTACTTCTAGTGTTACATTCGTTACAGCAATTCTTTCTTTTGTTGTTCTAGCATTAACACCTAAAATTTTAGCTTTAGAATCATTTATTTGTTGTACAATGTCTCCTAATAGTCCATTTCTATCATTGGCAAAAACTTCAATTTCTACTGTATATGTTATTTTTTCTTGATTATACCATCTAACTTCTATAATTCTATTTTCTTCTTTTAATAAATCATTTATATTTACACAGTCTTTTCTATGAACAGATACGCCTCTTCCTTTTGTTATATAACCTATTATTTCATCTCCAGGAAGTGGATTACAACATTTAGAAAGTTTTACTAAACAATTATCTATTCCTTTAACTATAATACCTGAATTTGATGGTTTAGATTTTGTTTCCCTTCGTGTTTCTAATTCTTCAATTTTTTCCTCTGCTATTGCTTCTTTATTTTCTTTTCTATATTCTATTAACATTCTAGCAATTATTTTTGCTGATGACATTGCACCAAAACCAACAGAAGCATACATATCATCTAAATTTTTAAATTTATATCTTTCAAGCATTGGATTTATATATTCACTTTTAAATAAATCAGAATATGCTACCCCTATTCTTTTTAACTCTTTTTCTATAGATTCCTTGCCTTTTTCAATATTTTCAACCTTTTTTTCTTTTTTAAACCATTGTTGAATTTTGTTTCTTGCACTTGAGCTTTTTACAAATTTTAGCCAATCCATACTTGGTCCTTTTGAATTTTCTGATGTTATTATTTCTATAATATCTCCATTTTGTATTGGTGTTATTATAGGCACTATTTTACTATTAATCTTTGCACCTGTCATATGATTTCCAATTTCTGCATGAATACTATAAGCAAAATCTATTGGTGTTGCTCCTCTTGGCAATACTTTTATTGCACCTTTAGGAGTAAATACATATACTTCATCTTCGAATAATTCTGTTTTTAATGTTTCAAGAAATTCTTGTGGATCTTGCATTTCTTGTTGCCATTCTAATGATTCTCTAAGCCATGCTAATTTATCATCAGTTGATTTAACTATTTGTTGTCCTTTTTTACTACTATAATTTGCTTCTTTATATGCCCAATGTGCAGCAATACCATATTCTGCTATTCTGTGCATATCCCATGTACGTATTTGGACTTCAAATGGAGTTCCATTTTCACCTAATAATGTTGTATGTATTGATTGATACATATTAGGTTTTGGAACTGCTATGTAGTCTTTGAATCTTCCTGGCATAGGGCTATATAATTCATGTACTACACCTAATGCAGAATAACAGTCTTTTATTGAGTTTACAATTATTCTTAAAGCAAATAAATCATATATTTGGTCTAATGTTTTATTATCTCTAATCATCTTTCTATAAATACTATACAAATGCTTTGCTCTTCCTGTTACTTCCGCTTCTATATGCTGTTTTTTCAATTGTACTCTAATATCTTGCATTATCTTTTCTATAAATTTTAATCTTTCATCTCTTTTTTGTTCTATTCCTTTTACTAATTCTTTAAATTCTTCTGGGTATAGATATTGAAATCCCAAATCTTCTAGTTCCCATTTCATAGCATATAGTCCTAATCTATTTGCTAATGGTGCATATAATTGCATTGTTTCTTCTGATATTGCAATTTGCCTTTCTCTACTCAAAAACTGTAATGTTCTCATGTTGTGTAATCTATCAGCTAATTTTATTATTATTACTCTAATATCTTTCCCCATAGCCAAGAACATTTTTCTATAATTTTCTACTTGATTTTCTTCTATACTTGCATATTGAATTTGTTTTAATTTAGTTACACCATCTACCATTTCTGCAATTTCTTCACCAAATTCATTTTTTAATTCTTCATATGAAACATCTGTATCTTCTACAACATCATGTAATAATGCTGCTGAAATAGTTTTTTCATCTAATCCTAATTCTGCAACAGTATATGCAACATTTGTTGGATGTATTATATATGGTTCTCCAGATTTTCTTTCTTGTTTTCCATGTTGTTTTAATGCATAATTATAAGCCTTTTGAATTATTTTTGTATCTGGCCATTTTTTATTTTTTTTAACTTTATCTAGTATATCTTTTATTGTATAATTTTTTGTCATATTCATCACCTTTATTATAAAGATTTCATTACATCTTTAATGTTAATTTGTATATTGTCTACACCATTAAATGTATTTATCTCTAAATTTCCTACAATATCTATTTTATCACCTATTTTGTATTCATTAGACAATTGTCCTAAATTAAATCCTATTGCATTTACAATATTTTTATTATCTTTTACAGTTAATTTTAAATGTTTTCCATCTGAAAGTGCTCTTATTGAGTCTATTTTTAAATTTTTAAAGACAAATAGAGGCATTTTATTTCCTTCACCATAAGGTTCTAATTCTTTTAAACTATCTACCATATTTTTATCAATTTCATCTAAACTAATTTGAGCATCTATCCTTAATATTGGTACAATTTCTTCTATATGTTTTTGTTTAGATATTTCTTCTAACTTTTCTTTAAATTCTTCAAATTTGTTTTTCTTGATATTGATTCCTACTGCCATAGAATGTCCACCAAATTTTTCTATTACATCTCCACATTCTGTTAATGCTTCATATAAATCGAATCCTGGTATACTTCTTCCAGAGCCTTTTCCATATTCATCTTCTTCACATAGTAATATACTTGGTTTAAAATACATTTCTGTAATTTTGGATGAAACTATTCCTATTACTCCATGATGCCAGTTTTTTCCCATTACTACTATTGTATTTTTTTTAGCTAAATTTTTTTCTTCTATTTGTGTAATTGCTTCATTATATATATTTTTTTCTGTTTCTTGCCTTAATTTGTTATAATCATTTAATTTTTGGGTTAATTCTTTTACTTCTTTTGTTTCTTTCGTTAAAAACAATTTTAATGCTTCTTCTTGATGTCCCATTCTACCACAAGCATTTATTCTTGGAGCAACACCAAAAGATATTGTGTTTGAATCAATCTTACTATATCCTGTTCCTTCTAAAATTGCTTTTAATCCCAAATTTTTGGTTTGTTCTACTAATTTAAGTCCTAATTTAACTATTACTCTATTTTCATCTACTAATGGAACTATATCTGATATTGTACCAATACATACTATATCTAAATATTTTAAATATTCTTTTTCATCTAAACCTAATTTCATACTTATGGCTTGTATAACTTTAAATACAACACCTACACCTGCTAAATTTCTACATGGATATTTGCTATCTTTTCTTTTCGCATCAACTACAGCAATTGCATTAGGTAATTCGTTTCCAGGTTCATGATGATCTGTTATTATTGTTTCTATTCCTAACTCGTTTGCATATTTTACTTCTTCTATCGCAGATATTCCACAATCTACTGTAATCATTAATTTATTTCCTTGTTTATATATCTGATCTACAGCAGATTTGTTTAATCCATATCCTTCTTGTAATCTATTTGGAATATATTCAGAAACCTTTAATCCTAATTCTTCCAAAAAACTTTTTAATACTGTTACACTTGTTATCCCATCTACATCATAATCCCCGTATATAACAACTTTCTCATTGTTTTTTATTGCTTTTATTATTCTTTCAATTGCAACATTCATATCTGGCATTTCAAATGGATTATAAAAATCATTTCTTTTTGGATTTAAAAATTTTTCTATTTGTTCTTTTTCAATAATATCTCTATTTACCAATATTGTAGCCAACAATTTATTAATTTTATATTTCTCCATAAGTTGTTGTATCTTTTCTTCATCTACTTGGTAAACTTGCCAATTTTTGTTCAATTTTTTCTCCTTTCATATTACTAAATTTTCTGTTTACATTTTACTATGACACAAAAAAAATAGCAAGTAATCTTGCTATTTTTCTAAAATTATTACTTATTCTTCATCACTTTCTAATTTTTCATCATCATCTGATATTTCTTCTCCTAAACTCTGTTCAAATGCTTTTGCAAAATTTTCTCTAACCTTTTTTTCTACTTCTTCAAGAATTTCTTTATGTTCTGTTAAATATTTTTTTGCATTTTCTCTACCTTGACCTATTCTTTCACCATTATAGCTAAACCATGCTCCACTTTTTTCAACAATATCAAGGTTAACTGCCATATCTAATATATTTCCTTCTTTTGAAATTCCTTTTCCATATAATACATCAAATTCTGCCTCTCTAAATGGTGGAGCTACTTTATTTTTTATTACTTTTACTCTAACTCTATTTCCTATTACTTCTCCATCTTGTTTTATATTTTCTACTTTTCTTATATCCATTCTAACAGATGCATAGAATTTTAATGCCCTTCCCCCAGTTGTTGTTTCTGGATTTCCAAACATTACTCCTATTTTTTCTCTTAATTGATTTATAAATATTAAAACTGTTTTTGATTTATTTATTGCTCCTGCTAATTTTCTTAGAGCTTGAGACATTAATCTTGCTTGTAATCCCATATGTGGATCTCCCATGTCTCCATCAATTTCTGCTTTTGGTACTAACGCTGCTACTGAATCTACTACTATTACATCTAATGCTCCACTTCTTACTAATGCTTCTGTTATTTCTAATGCTTGTTCTCCAGTATCTGGTTGTGATACTATTAAATTATCTATATCTACTCCCAATTTTTTAGCATATACTGGATCTAATGCATGTTCTGCATCTATAAATGCTGCCTCTCCTCCTGTTTTTTGTGCTTCTGCAATTACATGTAATGCTAATGTTGTTTTTCCTGATGATTCTGGTCCAAATATTTCAATTATTCTTCCTCTAGGTACTCCACCTATTCCTAATGCTATATCTAAACTTAAAGCTCCTGTTGGTATTCCTTCTACCTCCATTGCTTTAAATTCTCCTAATTTCATTACTGAACCTTTTCCAAATTGCTTTTCTATTTGACTCATTGCCACTTCTAGTGCTTTTTTCTTTTCTATATTTTCTTCCATATTTTTTCCTCCTAATTTTATAAAACTTTTGTTCGATATATGTATTATATCTTATTTATTTTTTTTGTCAAGTATTTTTTTTATTTTTATGAATTAATTTTTATACCAATTGTTTATATCTATAAAAATATTATACCAATTTGCGGAAACATTACCTTTTAAATTCCAACTACTTGCTATTGCATAATAACTATTATATAGTCCTATATATGGTACTTCATCATTATAAATTTGTCTAATTCTATCGTATTTTTCTTTTAATAAATCCTCTTTTGTTATATTTTTTATATCTTGCATTATTACATTTAACTCTTCATTTGAATAGTTTGATAAATTATTTGCACCAAAATATGTTTCTAAATTTGGACTTGCAGATTCTGTTACACCAGTTATAATCATGTCATAATTCTTATTTTGTAAATAATTTTGGTATTGTGAGTCAGTTGCTTTAATTATTGTTATTTTTATTCCTAATTCTTCCAAATTGTTTTTAATCATTTCAGCAGTGTTTACTCTTGCCTGATTTGATGCTTGTACTACTAATCTTAATGTATTTATTGTTTTTGTAGAATAATTTTCTGTTTTTTGCCATCTATTATATTTGAATTCCCATCCATTTTGTTCTAATATTTGTCTTGCATTATTTATGTCATATGAAATATTTGCTTGTTCCCCTTTTAACCAACTACCAAAATCCAAAGGATAGTTCATCAATTTATATTTATTATTATATAATGCTCCTATAATATTTTCTCTATTTATTCCATATAATATAGCTTTTCTTACTTCTTTAAAAGATAATATTGAATTTTGTGTATTTATTGCTATAAAGTCATATTCTCTTCCTGCAATTTCTTTTATATTATATCCCATTGTACCTATATAATCTTGAATATTAATATTGTTCGTAGTTATTAAATCTACTTTTCCTAATTTGAAGGCATTATATAATTCACCTAAATTGGAATATTTCCCAATTGTTATTTTTTCTAAAGTTAATTGTTCTCTATCATAATTTTCATTTTTACTTAAAATAATTCCTTCATTATTATTTTGTATTATCTTATATTTTCCTGTTCCTACTGGTAAACTATTTCTCGGTGTTGTAGAAAAATCTTCTCCATTATAATATTTCTGACTCATTATTGGAAATATTAAGTTATATTCAAAAAATGGTATTTCATGATCTAATGTAATTTGTATAGTATTTGAATCTACCTTGTCTGCTCTTATAACATATTGGACATTATAGGCATATATTGATGGTATTTTTTTTAATAAATCTATTGTAAATATTACATCATCTGCAGTAAATAATTGTCCATCTGACCATTTTATATTTTCTTTTAATCTTAATAAATATGTTTCTGGGCTTGTCTTTGCCCAGTCAGATACTAGACATTTTTTTATTTTGTACTCACTATCTAATTCAAATAATGGATCAAATATTAGTTTTGATATTTCTTGAACATATTTGTTTCCACTTAATATAGGATTTATTGTATCATATTCTGCTATTCCTAAAGTAATTTCTTTTATCATATCTTCTTCTTCATCCTCTACTACTGGAATTTCTACATTACCTCCTTCATCTTTATTTAATTTATATATTGCAAATCCCATTATTGCTATTACAAATACAAAAAATATATATTTAATAAAATTACTTTTCAAAAAATCACCTCTTTGTGTTGTTATAATATATTATTATATATTTTTTTTCAAGTACTTTTATACAAAAAGAGAGCAATATAAATTATATATGCCCCCTTATTAATATTTATTGATTAGAAAACAATTATCTTCTTTTCTTATTTTCTTGACTCTACAATCAACTTAATTCCTGTTCGGTCTTCCCCTTCAACCTCAACTTCGGCAAAGGCTGGTATGCATACCAAGTCTACTCCTGCTGGTGCTACAAATCCTCTTGCTATTGCTACTGCCTTTACTGCTTGATTTAGAGCTCCTGCTCCAATTGCTTGCATTTCTGCTTTTTGTGATTCTTTTACTAATCCTGCAATAGCACCTGCTACTGAGTTAGGATTAGATTTTGATGAAATCTTTAAAATTTCCATTTTTCTTTTGCCTCCTATAATTTATTTTTTGTTGCAACTTTTACATTGTGTATTTTACAATATTTAGTAATTTTTGTCTAGTCTTTTTTGGAAATTTTTTCAAGTTTTCATCGCGTCATTCGACAACTTTCTAGTATTAATCAATATAGAGTCTTTTTATTTCTATTACTTTATTGGTTTCATCATCTATATTAAAAACTACTGCATTTAAAATACATTCTCCTTCAGCTAATTTATATTTTTCAGGAAGACTTGTTTCAAATCTTTTTATAGATACTTGTATATCCATTCCTATTACTGAATCTTTAGGTCCAGTCATACCAATATCTGTTATATATCCTGTTCCATGAGGAAGAATTTGTTCATCAGCAGTTTGTACATGTGTATGTGTTCCAAAAACGCATGTAACTTTTCCATCTAAATACCTTCCCATTGCAATCTTTTCAGCAGTAGCTTCTGCATGGAAATCTAATATCGTTATATCTACTTTTCCTCTTAATTCTTCGACAATTTCTTTTGCTATTAAAAATGGATTTTCAGTTAATATATTAATATCTACTCTTCCTATAAGATTCATAACAGCTATTTTTTTATTATTACATTGATATATTCCTAATCCATTTCCAACAACTCCTTTAGGATAATTTGCTGGTCTTAATATTTTTGGATTATCTATAAAATTAAATATATCTTTTTTTCCCCATGTATGATTTCCCATAGTTACAACATCAGTTCCGGCTTCTATAATATCTTTAAATATTTTTTCAGTTATTCCCATTCCTCCTGCAGAGTTTTCACCATTTGTTATAACAAAATCTATATTTTCATTTTTCTTAATAGTAGGTAATACTTGTTTTAGTTTTTTTACTCCACTTTCTCCTACTATGTCCCCAACAGCTAATATCTTCAATATAATTCCTTCTTTCTTTTTACTGATTAATTTTACCATTTTATAAAATGTTAGTCAAGTTATTAATTATTACTTATCATCATAATTATATATTTAATGAATACATATTTTATAAGGAGGATTTTTATGAAAAATTATAAATTAGCAATAGTTGGTGCAACAGGTTTAGTTGGTAGAACTGCTCTAAAAGTTTTAGAAGAAAAGAATTTACCTAATATTGAATATACTTTATTTTGTTCTTATAAATCTGCTGGTCAAAAAATTAAATTTTTAGGAAAAGAATACACTGCTATTGAATTAAAAAATGATTCTTTTGATGAAGGTTTTGATTTTGCAATATTTTCTGCTGGTGCAGAAACCTCAAAACATTTTGCCCCAATAGCAGCAGCTAAAGGATGTACTGTAATTGATAATAGCAGTGCTTTTAGAATGGAAAAAGATGTTCCTTTAATCGTTCCAGAAGTTAATTTTAATGATGTATATAAAAATCATGGAATTATAGCAAATCCAAATTGTTCTACTATTCAAGCTGTAGTTGCCTTAAAACCACTTGATGACAAATATAATATAAAAAGAATAGTTTATTCAACATATCAAGCTGTATCTGGTGCTGGAAAACTTGGATTAGAAGATTTAGAAAACGGCTCACAAAAATTACCACCATTAAAATTTTCACATCCTATATATGATAATTGCTTACCACATATTGATTCATTTTTAACTAATAGATATACCAAAGAAGAAATGAAAATGGTAAATGAAACTAGAAAAATTTTAAATAAACCTGATTTAGCTATTACAGCTACTGCTGTGCGTGTACCTGTTAGAAATTGTCATGGAGAATCTATTAATATTGAATTTGAAAAATCTTTTAAAATAGAAGATATTTTCTCTATTTTAAGTAATTCTCCTGGAATTATTGTAAAAGATGATTTAGAAAATTTAATATATCCAACTGCTTCTATTGCAAATGGTCATGATGAAGTTTTTGTTGGTAGAATTAGAAAGGATTATAGCATAGAAAACGGACTTAATTTATGGGTTGTAGCTGATAATCTTAGAAAAGGTGCTGCATCTAATGCAATTCAAATTGTTGAAAAATTAATTGAAAGTGAGATTTAATATGAAGAAATGTTTATTTAAAGGTGTTGCAACAGCATTAGCAACCCCATTTGACAGTAAAGGTGTTAATATTAATGAATTTAAAAAATTTATAGAATTTCAAATTTCTTCTGGTGTTAATGCTTTAGTAGTTTGTGGTACTACTGGTGAATCTAGTACTATGACAATAGATGAAAAGATTAAGGCTATCAAATGTGCAATTGAAACATCTAATGGAAGAGTTCCTATAATTGTTGGTACTGGTTCTAATAATACTTCAGCTAGTATAGAAATGTCTCAAATTGCAGAACAACTTGGTGCAGATGGTTTACTTCTTGTAACTCCATACTATAACAAAACTACACAAAAAGGATTGTTTGAACATTATAAAACTATTAGTCAGTCAGTATCTATTCCTATTATTTTATATAATGTTCCTAGTAGAACTGGAATGAATATTAATCCAGAAACCTGTTTTGAATTATCTAAAATAGATAATATTGTTGGTATTAAAGAAGCAAGTGGTAATATTTCACAAGTTGCTAAAATTGCATCATTATGTGGAGATGATTTTTCTATATATTCTGGTAATGATGATCAAATTGTACCAATTCTTTCTTTGGGCGGAAAAGGTGTAATTTCTGTACTTTCAAATATAAAACCTGAACTTACTTGTAGTATTACTAATTCTTTTTTTAAAAATGCAATTAATGAAGCATGTTATTATCAACTTCAAAGTTTGCCATTAATTGAATCTCTTTTTGCAGAAACTAATCCTATTCCTGTTAAAGAAGCAATAAATTTAATTGGTTTTGATTTTGGCACACCTAGACTTCCTTTAATAAAATGTTCTCAAAGTTTGAAAAATACTATAATTAATTATTTAAAATAAAATAGAGTCCATATCTGTTTTAAAACAAATATGGACTTCATTTTATATGATTTTTCTTAATTTTGTTTTCATTTCTTCCCATTTATTATATAATACATTTTCTTTTATTCTAGGGAAAGCATTTACAAGTCTTCTATATAAACGATATTTACTTTTAATTATGTCTCTAACCTTATCAGAAATTTCAATAGTATTATCTTTCAATTCTCTTGACATTTGTTTCAAATTAAGAATAATTCTTAATGAAACAATCATGTCAATTATATATAATGTTAAAAATACTACACTAAATATGTGTACTGCAATGTCTGGCAATAAATTTATGTATTTTAGGAAAAATGGATTAGCAATATATATTATAAACATTCCTGCTATGCCAAATGGGATAAGTGTTTCTAAACATATACGACCATTTATATTAAATCTTCTTTCGCTGTAATCCCACCATCTTGCTTTAAATATCTTTTCCATTACATAACTTGTCATATATTCCAATGTTCCACATATTAATAATGACATAAAAAATGTTATAAAAATATCTTCTTTATATTTTCTCAAAAGTAATGTTATTAATAACACACCTGCACCATATATTGGACAATATGGTCCTATTAAAAATCCTCTATTTACAAATCTTTTTTTCCTTATTGTATCTCCAACTGTTTCCATTAGCCACCCTAAGAATGAATATATAAAAAACAATACTATATAATTTTCTATTTCTGTAATCATTTATTTTCCCCTTTTAAACATTTTGTTTTTCTTTTTTTATTTTTTCTTCATTTTCTTTTTCTAATGCTTTCTTTTGCTTTTGTTTTGCTTTTAAATTATCTTTAGCAACAGTCATAAGAAGTTTGATTCTATTTGTTTGGTTTGTTTCACTTGCCCCTGGATCATAGTCTACAGGTACTATGTTAGCATCTGGGTACATATCTCTAATTGTTTTTATTACTCCTTTACCAACTACATGGTTTGGCAAACATGCAAAAGGTTGTACACATACTATATTAGGTATATCATTTTCCATATATTCTAACATTTCTGCCGTTAAAAACCATCCTTCACCTGTTTGATTTCCTGTTGATAATACTGATTTTACATTGTCTGCTAAATGCCATATATTTGATGTTGGTAAATATCCTTTTTTAGATTTTGATAAGGCTTTTTTTGTATCTTTCTCAAATAATTCTATTAATCCTATTGCTGCTTTAAATAACATTGCTTTTTTATTGTCATTTTTTAACATTTGGTTTGATATTACTTTATTACTTGCTATAAATTTTATAAATCCTAGGAAATCTGGGAGAATTACTTCTGCTCCTTCTTTTTCCAAAAGATTTGCTACAAAATTATTTCCAAATGGATGATATTTTATAAGTATTTCTCCTACTATTCCAACTTTTGGTTTTTCCTTACTTTTATCTAATTCTATTTTTTCAAAGTCCTCTACTATTTTATAAATGCTTTTTGAAAATTCTTTATTACTTGCATTTATTATTTTTTTACATTTTTCCATCCATTCATTAAATAATTTTTCTGTTTCACCTTTATTTTTTTCATAAGGTCTATTTTTGTATAACATTTTTTGCAATAGGTCTCCATATACCATTGCTCTTAATAAACCTTCTATAAGTGGTAATGTTAGTTTAAATCCCGAATTTTTCTCCATTCCTACAACATTAAATGATATTACTGGAACATTTTCAAACCCTGCATCTTTTAATGCTTTACGAATAAATCCTATATAATTTGTTGCTCTACAACCTCCACCTGTTTGAGACATTATTAAAGCTGTTTTGTTTAAATCATATTCTCCTGATTCCAATGCCTCAATCATTTGACCTGTTGTTATTATTGATGGATAACAAGCATCATTATTTACATATTTTAGACCAGTTTCTATTGTTTTAGGTGTGCAATCTCTTAATAATTTAGCATGATACCCTTCACTAGCTAATACTGTTTCTAAAAATTCAAAATGAATTGGAGCCATCTGTGGTATTAAGATTGTATAATCTTTTTTCATGTCTTGTGTGAATTCTTTTCTATTTAATCTATAATCTCCTGTTGCATCTTTTTCCTGTTTTTCTTTTAATCTTTTATTTATGCTTGCCAATAATGAACGCAAACGAATTCTTACTGCTCCTAAATTATTTACTTCATCTATTTTTATAAGTGTGTACATTTTTCCAAAACTTGTTAGAATTTCTTCTACTTGATCAGTTGTTACTGCATCTACACCACATCCAAATGAGTTTATTTGAACTAACTCTAAATTATCATGTCTTCCTACAAAATCAGCTGCTGCATATAATCTTGAATGGAACATCCATTGATCAACAACTCTTAATGGACGCTCTGGTAAAGTTTTATCTGCAACACTGTCTTCTGTTAATACACACATTCCTAGACTAATTATTAATGTATCTATTCCATGATTTATCTCTGGGTCTATATGATATGGTCTTCCAGCTAATACAATACCTTTTAATTTATGCTTTTCTATATATTCTAAAGTTTCTTTACCTTTTTCATGAATATCTTGTCTACATTTTTGATATTCTTCTTCTGCCTTTTCTATTGCTATTTTTAATTCTTTTTTAGTAAATTTATATTCTTTAAATTCTTCTAATTCAAGCATTCTTGTCATTAATTGTTTTGGTTCAAATGGCAAAAATGGATTTATAAATTTTATATTATTTGTTTTTAATTCTTCCACATTATTTTTTATTACTTCTGAATAAGATATTACTATTGGACAATTATATCTATTATTTGCATCTTTAAATTCTTTTCTTGAATATGGCATACAAGGATAAAATATTGTTTTTATTCCTTTTTGTATTAAACTTACTATATGTCCATGTGATAATTTTGCTGGATAACATACTGATTCAGATGGCATTGATTCTATGCCTTTTTCATATATTTTTCTTGTACTCTTTTCTGAAATTATTACTCTAAATCCTAAATTTGTAAATAATGTGAACCAGAATGGATAATCTTCATACATATTTAATACTCTAGGAATTCCTATTGTACCTCTTGGTGCATCTTTTTCTTCTAGTGGTTCATATCCAAAAATTCTGTCATATTTATATTTTACTAAATTGGGAAGTTCAGCATGTTTATTAACAAGTCCTTCTCCTTTTTCACATCTATTTCCAGATATATATCTTTTTCCATTATTAAATTTATTTATTGTTAATTGACAATGATTTTCACATCCATTACATCTTGTATGTGAAATTTGGATATTTAATTTATTAATCTGATTTATATTAGAAAGTGTTGATTTATAATCCATATCCATATTTGCTTCATATTGTTCACATGCAAGTAATGCCATACCATAAGCACCCATAAGTCCTGCAATATCTGGTCTTATGACATTTCTTCCAACAATTAATTCAAATGCTCTTAATACCGCTTCATTATAAAATGTTCCACCTTGTACAACTATTCTACTTCCTAATTTTTTTGTATCTCTTATTTTCATAACTTTTTGTATTGCATTTTTTATTACTGAATAAGATAATCCTGCTGATATATCTCCTATTGAACAACCTTCTTTTTGTGCTTGTTTTATTTTTGAATTCATAAATACTGTACATCTAGAGCCTAAATCAACTGGATTTTGAGCACTTAGTGCTTCATTAACAAATTCAGAAATACTTAAATTTAGACTTTTCGCAAATGTTTCTATAAAAGATCCACATCCTGATGAACAAGCCTCATTTAGCATAATATTATCTATTGTATTATTTTTTAATTTTATGTATTTCATGTCTTGTCCACCAATATCTACAATACTAGTAACTTTAGGTTCAAATTTTTTTGCTGCAGTATAATGTGCAATTGTTTCAATTTCACTTAAGTCAACATTTAATGCCGTTTTTATTAATTTTTCTCCATATCCTGTAACTCCGCTATATCTTATTATTGCTTCTTTAGGTATTACAGCATATAATTCTTTTAACATTTCTATTATACTTTCAAGTGGTTTTCCCTCATTACTTTTATATGCAGAATAAAGTAATGTTCCATCTCTATCTATTACTACTAATTTTGATGTTGTTGAACCTGCATCTATTCCTACAAAACAATCTCCTTTGTGCTCACTTAATTCTTTCTTTTCTACTTTATCTTTATCATGTCTTGTTTTAAATTCTTCATATTCTGCATTTGTCGAAAATAATGGTTTTAGTGGTTGAGTAGTAGTATCTTTTGATAATTTTAATACTTGTATTTTACTTTTTAATTTTTCCACACTTATAGGATTCATTTCTCTAGCTTCTAAACATGCACCTTTTGCTACCAATAAATGAGGTTCTTCTGGAACTATAGTCTGCTCACTTGTTAAATTTAATGTTTCTACAAATCTTTTTCTTAATTCTGGTATATATGTTAATGGTCCTCCTAAAAATGCAACATTTCCTCTTATAGGTCTACCACAAGCTAATCCACTTATTGTTTGATTTACTACTGCTTGTAATATTGATACTGCTATATCCTCTTTTGCAGCACCTTCATTCAATAATGGTTGTACATCTGTTTTTGCAAAAACACCACATCTAGATGCTATTGGATATATTGTTTCAAAGTTTTTAGCTAAATCGTTTAATCCACTTGTGTCAGTATTTAATAATGATGCCATTTGATCTAAAAATGCTCCTGTACCACCTGCACATGTTCCATTCATACGTTGTTCTATTGCTTTTCCAAAATAAATAATTTTTGCATCTTCTCCACCTAATTCTATTACAACATCTGTTTGTGGAATATACTTTTCTACTGCTCTTTTACAAGCAACTACTTCTTGTATAAATGGTACATCTAAAAAATTAGCTGTACTCATTGCTCCAGAACCTGTTAGTGCTATAGTAAATTCATTATCTTTATATCTTTCTAATAATTTTTCTAATACTTTACATACTGTATTTTTTGTATCTGAATAATGTCTTTCATAAGAGGAATATATTTGCTCTAAATTTTCATCCATTACTACAATTTTTACAGTAGTTGATCCTACATCCATTCCTATATGTATTACTTTTTTCATTATATATTATGCCTCCATTTAAAGAAGTTTTCATTTTAATTCAATTCTCATGTGGTAATATATCACATTATATTCTTTTTTTCAAGGTAAATTTATGGTTTTGCTTGACAACTTTATGTAAATAAGATATAATCTTGTCTATACCTTTTGGTATAGTTACAAGTAACCCTTTCTGACTAGGAGGATTAAAATGAAACTGAGATTTAATTTTAATTCAGTTGTCCAGTTTAGCATTAGAGGTTTCAGTACTCCTCATCACATTTCTGGAAGAGTAATTGAAGTGTTTGATGATGAAGTCGTTATAGTTCCTCAATGCAAACTTAAACCAAAACAAAATCATTCTTTAGAAGAAGATTTTGTTTCTATCGACAGTGGTGAACCAGTACATGTTCAGAGAGACTTAATTTACCTTTGGCGTTATTTAAATATCGATGAATTAGATGACTCTTCAATTCTTGATAATATCTGCAAAGGTGCTACAACATGTCAATTTGATACCGATACAGGTTTATATACTGGTATTACTAACAACCCTGTCGAAACCTAATCACATTTGTTAAAAGGAACAATTAATCATTGTTCCTTTTTAATTTATTCTGTTCTTAATGCTTCTACTGGATCTCTTTTAGCTGCAAATTTAGCTGGTATAAGTCCTGCAATCATAGTTAACAATACACTTATAATTACTAGAGCTATTCCTCCTCCAACTGGTAATTTTGCAATTCCAGATATTTCTACTAAAGATTTTATTAATAAATTTATAGGAATATTTAATAAAATTGTTACACCTATTCCCAATAATCCTGCTATTAGTCCTACTATTAATGTTTCTGCATTAAATACTCTTGAAACATCTTTCTTAGAAGCACCTATACTACGTAAAATTCCAATTTCTTTTGTTCTTTCAAGTACAGATATATATGTTATAATTCCTATCATAATTGATGATACTACTAATGATATGCCAACAAATGCAATTAATACATAACTAATTACATTTATAATTGTTGATACTGAATCCATCATTATTCCAATTACATCTGTATAGTTTATAACATTTTCTTCTTTTCCTTGTTCTGTTTGCTTGTTATTATAATCTGTTATAATATTTGCAATCATATCTTTTGAATCAAAATCTTTAGGATAAATATTTATTGTGCTTGGTTTATTTAAGTCTACTACTCCTAATGTTTTTAAATTAGATTCATAAGTTGCATTAGCATTATCTGAATATGTTTGTAAAATTTCAGCAAGTTCTGCTTCTGATAATGTTGCCATATATGCCTTTTGTTCATTTGATAAACTAGAATAATCAAATGTTGCATTAGTAGATGTTGGGAATTCCATACCTGTAAATACATTTATTCCTGAATTTTCTTTTTGCTCTTTTACTATTTCTGTTTCATTTATTTTATTTATTACATATTCTTTTAATTCTTTGTTATATCCAATTAAACCTGCCTCTGATGATGCAACAGTTTCTTCATTTGGCTTTATTATTCCTACTATACTAATTTCTTCTGCATCATTTACAAGTTTTTTCATATATTCTTCATTGTCTGACATATTTTTCCATATATTACCTGCTTTTTGATAGTAATCTGTATTTAATAATATTTTAAATTTATAATTTAAAATATCTTCATAAGTATAGCTTTCTTCTTCGTTTGATTTAACTTCTTCTCCATTCATGATTTTATCCATTGCATCACTAAGTTCATTTATATCTTTAATCCCTAATGAATAAAGTGTATAATCACTAACTGCATAATTTTCATCAACAATTAGTACAACTTCATTGTATTTTGTTGGCCATCTTCCAGCTAATACATCATATTGTGATTCTAATAATTTTTTATTGTCAAGCATTTCTGTCCAGACATTTGTTTCTGTCATCATTGTTCCTGATGACATCATTGGATTATTTTGGCGTGCTTGCAACATATCTCCAAATCCTAGTTTTTCAAATACTATACTTGGATTAACTTGTTGTATATTTCCATCTTCATCTTGTTTATATATATTTAAGTCTAAATTATATCCATATTGTATAGCATTTATATAATTTTTAATATCACTTTCATCACTTTCTATAAATGTTTTAAATGCCTCTAAATTATTTGTTTGTATTTTTGTTGATACAGTTTCTAATATATCATTTACTATAGCCCTAGAATATATTTTTCCATTGCTTTCTTCTCTTTCTTCACCTTTACCCATCATACTTTCCATCATACTTGACATATCTATTGTTGCTTCTTGAATTGTAATTGGATATGATGATAATGTATCTTCTTCTACTCTATTAATATATGATTGCATACCATGTGATAATGACATTATTAGTGCTATTCCAATTATTCCTATGCTACCTGCAAATGAAGTTAAAAATGTTCTTCCTTTTTTAGTCATTAAATTATTTAAACTTAATCTTACTGCTGTTCCAAATTTCATTGATGCTTTTCCAGACTTTTCTTTTTTGGTTCTTGCTTTATCTAAATCCTTTTTATTTGCTTCATATGGGTTTGAATCATCTGTTACTTTTCCATCTAATAATCTTATTATTCTTGTTGAGTATTTTTCTGCTAATTCAGGATTATGTGTTACCATTATTATTAATCTGTCTTTTGATATTTCTTTTAATATTTCCATTACTTGCATACTTGTAACTGAATCCAATGCTCCAGTTGGTTCATCAGCAAGTAAAATATCTGGATCATTTACTAATGCTCTGGCTATTGCAACTCTTTGCATTTGACCTCCAGACATTTGATTTGGTTTTTTATTTATTTGATCACCTAATCCAACTTTTTCTAGTGCTTCTTTTGCTCTTTTTCTTCTCTCTTCCTTTGTTACACCAGATATTGTTAATGCTAATTCTACATTTGATAAAACTGTTTGATGTGGAATTAAATTATAATTTTGAAATACAAAACCTACTGAATGATTTCTATATGTATCCCAGTCTTTGTCTTTGAATTCCTTTGTTGTTTTACCATTAATAATTAAATCTCCTGTTGTATATCTATCTAATCCTCCTATAATATTTAGCAAAGTTGTTTTTCCACATCCACTTTGCCCTAATATAGATACAAATTCGCTTTCTCTAAATTCTAGGCTTATTCCTTTTAGAGCTTTTACCTCATCAGAACCTGTTTTATAGTTTTTAGTTATATTTTTTAATTGTAACATTATTTCCTCCTATTTTTTTATATGTTAGTATTCTACTTTATGTTTGTGAATTTTGTGTGAATTTTTACATATATTTAATAATATGTTAAAATTTGATTTTTATGTAAATTCATGGTATAATAATTTTGTTATATTTTTGTATGTGATGAAAAAAAATAAAAGGAGGACTATCACATGAAAAAACTTTTTGCAACTATCTTTTTGTTTTTCTGTTTGTTTGGTAGTTTTGATATGACTGTCAATGCTTCCACAACACAAGAGGATTTCTTATCAGAAAATCTTGTTACAAAAATCAGTTTTGAAAGAGGACATATGTTATTTGAACCTTATGATATGTCCCTTCATTCTAAACTGGAATCAAATCTTCCTGTAATGGAGAGTTCTGCTGGTGGTTTTGATTTTTCTTCAAACCTCATACGGGAATATGCTCTAGAATATTTCGAAAATACAGGAGAATTAATCAATTGGTGTGTAATTAGTTACAACAATCATCAAAACACAGACATTGTAATATTAAATGGAGAACCTTATTGGGACAAACTCTTAGAATGTTCTTTGTTTGAAAATGATTTTGAATGGATTCTGTTGGATGGTTTCTTTGATAAGTTTGGATTACAAGCATTTAAAGAAAGTATTGAAAAAGATTCTAAAGTTATACCTTTACAGTATCAAACATATGAAACTTCTAAAGATATTGCTATTTTAGAATTAGTTGTAGGAAGATATACTGTTAAACAAGGCGATAATCTTACAAAAATCGCCAAACAGTATAATACAACTGTAAATTGCATTTTAAATGCAAATCCTCAACTTAAAGATCCAAATATTATACATGTTGACGATTATATCACTATTACAACAGTAAAGTAATTTTCATCACTCCCCATACAAGTTTTGTATGGGGTTTTATTTTTATTCTACCTCACTATCTCCTGTTAAATAATCTATTTTTACATTAGGCTGATTATTATAAACATATACATTAAATAAAATACCAGCTCCTTTATCTTCTACAGATTCTGCTTCTATCTGTACCCCACTTGCTAATAAATTATTATTTTTAAATATAGGTGTAACTCTATATAAAACATGATTACTTGTATTTTTTACATATTCAGCAACTTGATTTTCGAAAGGCAACATTCC
Organism: uncultured Clostridia bacterium; assembly: GCA_947630445.1. Taxonomy (GTDB): domain Bacteria; phylum Bacillota; class Clostridia; order TANB77; family CAG-508; genus CAG-269. Next base: position 72,211 of record CANRHQ010000003.1, read on the forward strand.
TTCGACATTCATATATCTTGTTCCTGTTATTAAATTTTTTTCATTAGCATTCTCTGCTGTTAATTGGTATCCTATGAGATGACATCTATTATATAAATATTTTCCATCCACAAAATCATATTTTACTGTATGCCATCCTGTAGGTTTTACTTGACCGATTGGCTCTCTGTCTTCTGTTGGCATTATATCAATTCCTATATTTGCAAACGCAGTACCACATCTACCTAAACTATCTAATTCACTATAACTTTCAAATGATTCTGTTGAAAAATATTTTTCTTCAAAATTAGGTTGATTATTATTAATAGTAACATATGGTGTATTTTCATTAAATTCAGGTATTTCATCTAAATTTAATACATTCACCACTGTTTCATTTTCTTGTAAATCTTTTTGATAATAACCAACAATTGCAATAAATAATATGATAACTAAAGTTGATAACAATTTAATTAGTTTCTTTTTTTCTCTTTTTTTCATTTTCGCTCTCCAAAATATTTTTTATCATTATATCATTTGATTTTTTTATAGTAAAGGAAATTTTTTACAAAACTATTGCACTTTATTCGGAAATGACTTATAATATGACTAATTTTATTCTTTATTTTTTATCTTTTAGAAAGGATTAATGTCATATGAATATTGAAAATTTTAATCATAATTTAGAAAATAATAATAATCACTCAAAAAATTTTATAACTAATTTTATTAAAGAACTTGGTAATGCACTAGAAAAGCTAATTGAGCCTCAAAAGAGTTTATCTGAAGATACTATTTTTGTAGTTAGAGATATTAATGATAAATGTTTAACTGTAGTTAATATAGAAAATGGTAATGAATTTGAGATTAGTGATAATATATCTAAAGAAGTTATTGATAATTTAAGTTTAGGATCAGCTTTAACTTTTAAAGATGGAAAATATATTCCATATAATAAAGAATTTAAAATAAAAAATAGTGAAGCTATGGCTAAATTAGATGATATGTACTTTTGTTTAGAAGATGAAAAAAATGCAGTTTATTCAGTTAAAGAAATTTCTCAAGATAAAATATATCTAACAAATGTTAAAGAAGGTGGCTTTTTTAGTATTCCAAAGTCTAAATATCCAGATTTTAAGTTAGGAGATTTAGTAAAAAACGAAAATGGTAAATATGTTTTACAGAAAAAAGATTAATATTTAAAACCTTCATAAAATATAAAAAATCGAGGTTTTTATTCCTCGATTTGTTTTAAGAATGCTTAAAAAGACTCTTCAACATTGTAAAAAATTTTTTTCTTATAATGTTGTGATTTCCTTACTCCCATTGTGTGTACTGCGACAATAATGTCTATTTCATTTTCATGTTTTTCATAATAAACAACTTTTTGTGAAATTAATGAAATATTATAAACCTCATTTTTAGCATCAACAATTTTAATATCAGATATGCTCATTCCAGATAAAGTAATTGGATAATTAATATTTATTTCCTTTCCTTCTGATTTAACAGCATATGTGATAAAATTTGTTAAGTGTTTAAAACGAGTAATTCCACACAATGTGCCATAATGGAAAATCGGCTTTCTTAAATACTTTTTCGCATTCTCATCTTCAAATGTTACATCTTCGAAAAATTTTTTCCGTAATGTTTTATCTTCCATATTCTCTCCTTTACAATTGTTATAGAGTTTTTACTACAAATATTTTCTATATATTATCATAATGTTCATTATTTTTCAATCTTAATTTGATTTTTTATGTTAAGTATGTTATAATATGTGAATATCAACTATGGTAGATTACCATTTGTAACTAAAAATTCCATATTCATCATTATGAGGTATAACGATGGTTAATTTTGAGTACATGGCTTATGTTTTGTGTTTCAGTGAAACAAGAATGACATTTAAAGTTGATATTCTTATTGGCAATGATAATGTGGGTTCAGCAAGTATTATATTAGGAAAAAATACTAATGTTGACTTGTTATTTTGTGAACATTATCTTAAAAGCTATACTGAATACACTCATTATGTCAAAACAGAAGATTTATTTTTTGTGTGCTTAAAACAAGCAAAAATAATTTGGAATTTATGTTAAAGGAGTATTCTTTTGAATACTCCTTTTATATTTCCTATTTTCCACAATTACAATCATTTGAATTCATGTCTAAATAGTTTCCATCATTCATATAGAATTTCTTTTCTGATAATTTGTCTTGTACTCCTCTTAATGCTTCTCCAAACCTTTGGAAATGAACTATCTCTCTTTGTCTTAAAAATCTCAATGGGTCTATTACTTCTGGATTATCTCTGCATAAGTTTATTAGTTTTTCATAAGTTGCTCTTGCTTTTTGTTCTGCTGCTAAATCTTCTTGAAGATTTGCAATAGCATCACCTTTACATGCAATATATGCTGCTGTGCTATTAAGGATACCATTAGTTATTACTTATTTTTGAGAAAACTAATTTTAAATTTATGTTACGATTACTGTCAAATTCGATTTTATCTATCAAATTACTCAATATCTGTTTAGTTACCTTGTTTGTGTTTAAAAATTCCTCAGATAGCTTTTTAATTTGATTATAACTTATTGTATTTTTATTTTTCTCAAGCTTTATTTTCTGTTCTAAATCACAAATTTGCTTTTTACATTTTTCAATGTCATTTTCTTTTTGAGCTTTAATTGATAAAAAAGTTTCATTATTGATAATATTTTCAAGTTTATCATTATAGGTAATTTTTATCTGTTCATTTATTTTATCTATTTTAGCAAGTAACCCTTGTTTTTGATCTTCTAATCTATGGCATTCATAATTAATGCTTTTTTCTAAGTTATTCATAACAGTTTTTATATCATTATCATTAAAAGAAATATTTTTACATTCTTTTTCTATTATTGGAATTATTATATTATACAGTTTTCTACTACTTATAGATTTTGTATTATTACACTTTTTATTTGTACCTTTGTTAGCTTCAGAACAAATATAAGAGTTTATCTCGCATTTACCACCATTTTTAGTAGTTTTTTCTTTATGTTTTAATGTAGAAATACTACCACATTCTTTACAATAAATTAAACCTTTAAAAATATCATCATATTTTCTGTTTCTATTATTCTTAAATCTCTCTTTTAGTATTTGACATTTATTAAATGTTTGTATATCAATTATTGGCTCATGCATATTTTCAACAATTATTTGATTTTCTTTAGTATTTCTAATTCTTTCTTTCCTTCTAAAACTTGGTTTTACTGTTTTTGCTCCTACCACTGTTCCAATATACACAGGATTACTAACAATTCTTGTTATTGTAATTTCCTTCCAACCTTCTGAATTTGCTTTTATTCCTTTTATTTTTAAATACTCTCTAGGTGGTATGATTTTTCTCTCATTTAAACTTTTTACTATTTCTGTGCGAGTATATCCTTTTGAATACTTTTCAAATATTTCTTGTATAATAGTTGATACTTCACTATCAACTATTAACCTATTTTTATTATTTGAACCTTTTTTGTATCCATATGGAGCAGTGTTTCCTTGAAATAAACCTTGTTTTGCTTTTGCAATTTTTACTGCTTTAATTTTTCTTGATGTTTCTTTTGGATATTGTTCACTCATTACAGCCTTAAATGGAATAAAGTCATCATCTTCTTTGTAATATGTATCAATTGTATCTTCTGTTGCAGTAATAAATCTAACTTTTTTTGATGGAAAATACTCTTGATAATATCTAAGTACTTCATTTGTTTTACGCCCAAGTCTTGTTAGGTCTTTTACAACTACCATATTTATCATTTCGTTTTCAATATCATTAATCATATCTATAAAACCTGGTCTATTGAAGTTTGTCCCTGTATATCCGTCATCAGTATAGTCTTTTACAATAATAAATCTATTTTGTGGTTCTTTTTTTGAAAGCTCTGCTACATATTGTCTTAAAATTTTATCTTGGTTAGATATACTTTCACTTTCTTTTTTTCCATCATTGTCATCTCTTGATAATCTTTTATATAATCCAACATAGAATTGTTTTTCATATATGTTGTCTAACTTCTGCAATTTTACCTCCTTCTCGGTAGCGTTTAGACAACCATTCATATTTCACATTATAACTAAAGAATGTAAAGTTGTAAATGGTGACCTAAATTTTTTCAAGAATCTTTTTAGCACAATATTCTTCAAATATTTGTAGCATAATATTTTTTAAGTCTTGGTTTTCATACTCAATTTTAATGCTATAATTCACTTTTCCCATATACCTACACCTCATTAAATAAATATTTTTATGATTTAGATTTATGCATAAAACCTGTCAAATATTAGCTTCTAAAAGCATAAAAACAGAAGCCATTTTTTTGACTTCTGTTTAAACTTATAATATTTGATATTAATAATATAGTCAACAATTCAAATTTTTCTATTTTTCTCTTATACTAAAAATCAAATTTTTGTGCATATTTTTCAATCAAATAATCTTCTGAACCAAATCCAATTTCCAAATCTACAATCAAATCGTTTTCTAATGGTATTTTATATAATTTTAACTTTTTAGCTTTTTCTATACTATCTACAAAAAAAGGTGTATCAACTTCTCCAAATAAGAAAAACTCTCCTTGTATTACTTTACA
>CANRHQ010000004.1 GCA_947630445.1 uncultured Clostridia bacterium
TTTTTTAAATTTCTCATAAATTCCTCCATTCTTAAAATATAAAATAAAATTATAAAACACTATAAAACTTCTTGAAAATAATTTATAAATACGATATTATATTTATACAATAATAATTAAGGAGTTTTATTAACAAATGAAAATTAAAAGCAAATTTCTATTAATTATGATAATAATTTTTATAAGCACAAATTCGCTTTTTTATAATAATATATATGCTGAATCTGATACATCCACTTCTGAACAAGCATCAGAATCAGATAATAGCACTAGTAATTACATGGACACTTCTCCAGAGGCAAATAACTTATCTCTTAACTCACCATCTGCAATATTAATAGATGCAAAAACAGGAAAAGTATTAATTGCCAAAAATGAAAATGAACAAAGGTATCCAGCAAGCATTACTAAAGTATTAACTGCAATAATCGCTATAGAAAAATATCAATTAACTGATAAATTAACTGCAAGCTATAATGCAGTTATGTCTCTACCTTCAGGATATTCAAATGCTGCTATCCAGCCAGGCGAAACCTTTACTGTTCAAGAATATTTAGATATGTTCTTAATTCAATCTGCAAATGAAGTTGGCTTTATATTTGCGGAAAATATTTCTGGAAGTGTTGAAAATTTTGCAAATTTGATGAATCAAAAAGCTACTGAACTAGGTTGCACAAATAGTCACTTTACTAATCCTAGTGGAGTTCATGATGTAAATCATTACTCAACAGCTCACGATATGGCTCTTATTGCAAAATATTGTATGCAAAATGAAACTTTTAGAAGTATTGTTTCAAAAACATCATGTAAAATTGCTGCTACTGATAAATATGAAGAACGCTATTTTAGAAATACTAATGATTTAATTAATCCTTATAGTAAATGTTATTATGAATATGCAATTGGAATAAAAACTGGATATACAAGTCAAGCGAAAAAATGCTTAATTGCTGGTGCATTAAAGGATAACCTTGAATTAATTGCTGTATTTCTTGGTGCAGATGTTACAGAAAATCAGTCTGTCGGTCGATATGCAGATGCTATTAATTTATTTAATTGGGGATTTGCTAATTATAAATGGCAAGAAGTTGTTTCTCAAAATAGTGTGATTAAAGATGTTACCGTGAAAAAGGCTACTAAAGATACTAAAAATTTATCTTTGATTATAAATAATTCTATTAATAGTTGTGTACCAGTAGATTTTGATATAAACAATTTGAATTTTTCTGTTGATATTCCTGAAAATATTACCGCTCCAATTGCTGAAGGCAGTGTTATTGGTAAAGTTCTATATAATATTGATGGAATTGATTACTCTTGTGATCTTGTGGCAAGCCATAATGTCGAAAAGTCTAATTTTGTAATTATAATTGCTCAAATCGCTCTTGCTATAATTGTTTTGATATTTTTAGCTAAAATGGTTTCATTAAAGAATAATAATAAAAAGAAACCTAGAAAAAAATATAAATATAAAAAAAATAAATTTGATTCAATTTACAGATTTCAATAATTTTGATATGGGCTATATAGAAATTCTATATAGCCCAATTTTGTATTTTCTTATAAACTAATATTATTTATAATCATTACCTATTATTATAGTAATGTCTACATTACTTGAACTTACTGAACTTGTTGAAATATTTCCTACTGATAAAATTTCTTTTATGTCTTTTTCAAATTTTGAGTCTACTCCTGTTTTATTTATTATTGTAGTTTTTGAAGTTGCTGTTGTATTTGTTGCTCTTGAAATTTTATATCCTTTTTTAGTTAAGGCTTCTTTTATTTCCGTTAATGCTTTTGAAGATCCTGAACCATTTAAAATTTCTATTTTTACCTTAGCAGCTTCTGTTTTTGAAATAGTTGTACTTGAAGAGCTATTTTCTGAACTACTATTTGATGTTGTAGTATTTGTAGTCGTATTATCTTTTGATGTATTTGATGAACTATTAGTTGTAGTATTGTTATTTGATGTTGTATTTGATGTATTACTTTCATCTTCTTCAGTTGTATTATATAATTCATCAATTAATTCTTTTAATTTGCTTTTATCTACTTCAAAGAACCATAATGGATAACCTCTATCTGGTCCAACAGCTTCTCCTGGTAATGTTGCAGTTTGTATTGATGACATATCTAAATTTACAGCATATGGCACATAATCTTTTATTGCTGAAATTGATATATTTGTTTCTACATATTCATACATTAAGTCAATAATCTCTTTAACTTTAAATATATTTTTGGCTTGTATTGTTTGTTTTGCCGTTTCTATTATGAAATCTCTTTGGGTTTCCATTCTTCCAAAGTCATCTTTTTCATGCTCTCCTGAATATGTTGTTCCATTATTATTTTTTCTAAATCTTACTAATTGTTCAGCTTTATCTCCATCTAAAACTTGTAATCCCTTTTTCAAATGAATATGTAAATTTTGTGTAGGATCATCATAATTCATATTATCTGGTACATAAAATTCTACTCCACCTATTATATCTACTAATTTAATTAATGCTTGATTATCAATTACCATATAATACTTAATATCTAATCCCGTTATTTCATTAACTTTTTCTAATGTTTTTGTTGGACTTTTTTGATATAAAGCATTTATTTTATCACTTCCTGTGCCTGTCTTTATGTTTTTTCCTACAAATGTATCTCTAGGTATTGAAAGTAATGATGCTTTTTGTGTTTGTGGATCATAAGTACCTACTATTATTGTATCTGTTAGTTTTGTATCAAGATCTGTACTTACTCCCATTAGTAATATTTGTAATGGTTTTAGATTTTTTAAAGTTTCTTCATTATGTCCTACCAACGTTGATAATAAACCTTGCATTCCTCCTCCATTTTTTTGAGTTTTATATGCAATAAATCCTGCTATTAAAATTAATAATACTATTAGAAAAATTAATATCTTTTTTAATATTCCCGATTTCTTTTTTACTTTTTTACTTTTTTCTTGTTTTCTTTTGTTATTAGCTTCTTTTGACATTTCTTCAACTCCCAAAAAATTATACTATCCATTTTACTATATCAAATTTATTGGTAAATTTCAACATTTAATTACTTTTTTTACAAAAAATTCACATATAAAAATCCAATTGCTATTTTTTGCTACTTTTTATTAACAATTGGATCTTTGTTATTTTTTAAAATAATATAGTTAATAGTAAATTATGTTCATAGAAGAATTTTGTTATGAATGAATTTGTAATTGCTTCAGATATTGTTACATTTCCTGTAGTATATACAATCAAAAATACTACTGCTAATATTGCATATATTATTAATAATGCTTTTATTATTCCATATATTACTCCACCAATTTCATTAAATTGTTTTAATATTGGCAAACTTGTTATCATATCAGTAATAAATGTTAACAATATTAGCAAAACTCTTGCAATTATAAATATAGCTAATATAACAACTATATTTACTACTTTTTCTGCTATTACTGGTGCAGCTTCTGTAACGATTTCATTTTTACTTTTATTTACTGAATTATCAACATATTTTTCTATGTAATTTATAAATCCTTCATAGCTTTCTTCGCTTTCTGTTTCTATTTTCGTTGTGAAATTTTCAATTATTGTATTTTCGATTTTATCATCAATTTCTGTATTTTCTATAATAAGATTTGATATTGGTTTAAATAAAATCATTGACAAAATAACTGATGCCAATACAGCTACTAATCCAACTGCTAATTTTACTAAACCTTTCTTATAACATATAAATACATTTAGTAAAATTATAGCTATTACTATAACATCTAAAATTAATCCCATTTTCTTTTCCCCTTTCTATATTTTTATAATTTGAATCCTATCTCGATATACTACTCCCACAAAATTATCTGTAATTACTATTTCATTAATTTCTGTTTCTGATATATATTTTTTTATTAATATACCTTGCGTATTAATAATATGTAATTCTGTTCCAAAGTTTATTGCAATTTTATTTTGGCTTGTTACAATTGATTTGGCTACATCTTTTGCTATATATTTTTTACTCTTTAATGTATCTGAATTTATTATATTTACATATGTATCTGACAAATAGTCTCCTGTAGGTACTTCTTCTAATATAGCAACTTTATTGTTCAGTTCTATAGTCATAAACGATAATTTTTTTTCTCCTAATTTTAATAATTCTGAACTATTTTGATTTTGTAATGATTCTATTGAATCATCATACATGCATATTAATTTTCCCTTTTCTTGATATTCTATATTTAAAATTAATTTACCTGTTGGTGCTTGATATTTATATATAATAGCTTCTTCTGAATTTGTTTGTGCTAAATCTATTGATACTATTTGGATACTTGATTGAATTAGTATTCCTGATATGTCTATTTCTGCTATAGCTAAATATTTACTATCTTTAGAAATACTAACATCTGCTACTCTTGATGAAACTAAATTTGTTCTAAATATTTCTTTTCCAGTTTTATCATATACATCTACTATTGATTTATAACTTGCATTAGATATTACTGTTGAAACATACCCGCTTCGACTTACATTTATTTGGCTAATATTTCCCTCTATTTTATTTTCAAATAACTTTTCTTTACCACATATTAAGTAAAATGTCTGCCCATTTTCTTCTGATATTGCCATATATCTTCCTGCAGAAGTAAACACAGCTTTATTAATATCTACTTCTATCTCTTTTTCTTTTGTTCCTATTCTATTATAAAACTCTAAAGTCTTTTTTCTAAATACACATATATATTTATCATATGCATATATTTGGGCATTTTCATTTGCATCTAATTCTATTGTTTTAGTGTTTTTTTGCGTTATCTCTTTATTTATAATATGTCCATCACACCACTGTCTAAATTCCAAATTATACATATATATTAATATTAAAACTAATATTATGATTATAATTGCTATAAACCCCAGAAAGACTAATAGTTTCTTTAATCTACCTTTTCTCTGGTTTTGTAGCTCTTCTACCCAAAAATCCTTCATTTTTTTTGGTTTTCCTTCCTTTTCTTTTGCTATTGCCCTTATTATATCATATGCGTTTATTTTTGCAACATTTTTTACTTAAAATGCTTATTATCTGAATAATTCCTATATATCCAAAAATCGGATATATTATTTTTACCAAATTAGAAAATCCAAAATATGAAATTGGAATACTTGTTATACACATTAATAACACATATTGTGTATAACTTTTTTTATTTTTACTAATATTTTGTAATAATCCTGTTCCTATTGTAATTGCTGTTGTAAAAATTGATGCCAATATTATAAAGGCATATATTTTTCTAAATGATGTAAAAAATTTTCTTATTACATAAACAGATGGCATTTCAAGATTTTGTATGTCAACATCTGATTTTATTAATAATGTATATACTATTATTGATAATATTAACATTATAAGACCACTTAAAATAGAAATATATTTTATATTTTTTTCTTCTTTTATATGCTTTTTTATAGATATTAACATAGGTATTATTAATATCATATTGTAACTACTATAAGTTATAGCACTTAATAACCACCATTTTTTTACTTTTATTATTTCTATATTACCAAGGTCTAATGTTGTTATATTCATTATTCCTATAATAAGTATGAATGTTATAAGTATTGGTACTAAATATTTACTTACTTTTATTACTCCTTCTACACTCGTTATAAATACTATAAAACATAACACAGATAAAACTAAACTGCCTAATATTCTATTTATTCCAATTTCTTGTTCAAAATAGGCTCCAAAGCCTGCTATCATAATATAAAAAGTAACTAACAAAAGTATATTTAATATAATATTTATTGCTTTTGTGGCTTTTTTATTTTTTATTAAATTTTCTAAAAAATCATTATAGTCTTCTATTTTATAATATACTACTATTTTTAAAACCTTATAAATTAATATTCCCATTAATATGCTTGTTACACATATACCTAATATTCCATTTTTTCCATAGCAATAGAAAAAGGAGTAGATTTCCTGCCCTGAGGCAAAACCTGCTCCTATTAATGCACCTATTATAACTAATACAATTGTTATTATTTCTCTCATAAATACCTCTGTACTAGTATATTTACATTTGATTAATAATATACATTTATTTTCTTCTTCTACGAACTTGCCATACTACGATTCCAGCTATAATTATTAATACTGGTATAATGAATATTATTGTTTTTATTATTATATCTTCTTGATCTGTTACTGTATATGTTTCACTTTCTCCTGTTTTTCTAATTACTATTGTATCTGTTCTTTCTGTTAAATGAGATATAGAATTTAATATTACATCTTTATTATTATATAAATCCACTGCATACATATAATATTGTTGATTTACTGGTATTTGCATACTTGATGCACATATTTCATTTGAAAATATTATTAGTTTTGATGTAATGTCATCTGAAATCTTTTTACTTACTTCTGCACCTACTATAAATTCTCCTGCTTCACTGTCTTTTTCTGTTCTTGTATATGAATTTATATTAAAATCAGTTCTTACAAACGCTTTATCACTTGTTTGTGCAATTGTTTCATATTCAACTCCTAATTCGTTTAATTTATCCTCATCAAAGAATTGAATATTTCCTGCATCTGTAAGACACATTTTCAAATTCATTCCTAATTGCATAAAACTTGCACTTACATCTGCTATCACAAATTCTGGTGCATTTGCTAGCATTTTAGATGTATCTTGTTCAAATATTGCTCCAAATTCCATTGAGATTCCATATTGTTCTAATATCTTATCAAAGTTTGGTGTATCTTTATCTATTACATTCTGTGATGAAAGCATCATCATCTTTCCACCTCTTTGAATATATTCCAATATCTTATCTCTCTCTAAATCAGATAAATCACTTGATAATGTTGTTATTATTAAGCAATCACAATCCGTTGGAACTTCACCTGTTGTTAGTATATCTAAATATTCTATTTCATTTGATTCATCTTCCAATGTTGTTATTATACTTGACAATGCTTGTGATGTCTCATAATATGCTTTTCCTGAAAGAATATATATTTTTGGTTTTTCATTTAATGTAACTTCTACAATTGCATTTGTTATTGCTTCCTCTGTTTTATCTATCTGTTCATAAGTTAAATAATCATATGTATATAAGTCATTTACTGTTAGCGTTTTTTCTTTATCACCATTTTTTACAACAATTAAATTATCTGTATTTTGTAAATTATATTTTGTCATTAGATCAACTCTTGATGATAAATCTTTTACTTCTTCTATTTTTATTTTGTCATTAAATTTTGTATATTTTTCAGCATATTCTACTATATAACTATAATCATTCATGTTTATTAATTGAATTGTTATTTCATTGTCTAAACCTTTTATTTTATTTTTTGTTTCATCTGAAAGAGAATATAGTTTTTTCTCTGTAAAGTCTAAATCCTCTATTTTAATTTTTTCAACACCCCAATTAAGTATTATATACATTGCTATGACTATTGCAACTAATAATAATGTCATTGTTCCTTTTATTAACCATTTGTTTTTTATGATTTCTAAAAACTTTTTCACTCTTTCCCTCTCCTTTTATTTAACCAATTTTCTTCTTTGCATAACAATAATCGTAAATGCTGTGAACATTGCTGTAAATGATAATAATCCTACTACTTCTGTTAACGAAATTACACCACTAGGGAATTTTTGATAAAAGTTCATTATTGCTAAATTAGAAAATACATTATTTAAGTCTTGTATAAATAATGACATTATTAAAAATGCTATTGTTATTATCCCTGCTATTATTTGATTTTCTGTTATACTTGATGCAAACATTCCTATAGATAATGCCGCACTACTTACTAATACAAAGCCTAACATGTTTACTAATAGTACTGTTATATTAGGAGTTCCAAAATATAATACTATAAAAAAGTACATAAATGAAATTAATAATGTTATTATTATTACTGCTATTGCTGCTAATAATTTTCCAAATACAACATCAATCATACTTATTGGTGATGTTAATATTAATTGTTCTGTTCCTGCTTTTCTTTCTTCTGCAAACATCCTCATCGTTAATATTGGTGCTATAATCATTAATCCATATAATGCAGTATAATAATATAAACTTCCTAGATCAACTGACCCATATTCTAATGTAGTTAAATAAAAGAATACACTAAATACAAATAAAAATATTCCTATTACAACATATCCTATTGGAGATAAAAAATAACTTTTAAATTCTTTTTTAAATATTGACCACATTATTCTTTTCCTCCTTCCTCAGGTTTATTTATTAATTGCATAAAGGCATCTTCTAATGTTGCATCAGCCTTTTTCATTTCAAATATAGTTATTCCTTCTTTAGCTAAAGTTTCAAATAAACTTTTTCTTAAGTCAACATCTTTTTCAGCTGTTATTATATATTTTTTAGTTTTGTCTTCATTTTGAGATATTAATTTTATATCTTCTACTTTTTCTAGTTTTTCTTTTATTTTCAACATTTTATTTTCAGGATCTTCTACTGTTACATAAATTGAATTATCTTTTATTACTTTTTGTTCCAAATGTTCTGGTGTATCTACTGCAACAATTTTTCCTTTATTTATAATTATTACTCTATTACATATTTGACTTACTTCTGATAATATATGTGAACTTAATATTACTGTATGATTTTTTCCTAAATCTTTTATTAATGCTCTTATTTCAGTTACTTGTTTTGGATCAAGCCCTACTGTTGGTTCATCTAATATTATTACTTTAGGATCTCCTACCAATGCGCCTGCCATACTTACTCTTTGCTTATAACCTCTTGATAAGTTTTTTGTTAATTTATTTTTTACATCTAATAATCCAGTTTCTTCTAAAATTTTTTCTACTTTTTCTTTTTTCTCTTTTCTTTTTACCCCTTTTATCTCTGCCATGTAAGTTACAAATTCCTTGACTGTTAAATCTCCGTATAATGGCACACCTTCTGGCATATATCCTATTTGTTGTTTAGCTTTTTTAGGTTTTTTTGACACATCATTTCCATCTACAATTACTTTTCCTGAAGTTGGTTCTATGAAACCTGTTATTATGTTCATTGTTGTACTTTTTCCTGCACCATTTGGTCCTAAAAATCCTACAATTTCACCTTCTTTTATTTCAAAGTTAATTGCATCTAGTGCCGTAAAACTTCCGTATTTTTTTGTAATATTTTGAACTTGAATCACAAACTTTTCCTCCTCTTTTTTGTTCTTTACACATATTACCATTTAGTATTTCCTTTGTAAATAATATTCACATAAATTTCACATTTATTAATTTGGTTCTTTTTTTTGTTATTATTTCATACTTATTTAAAAAGTGAGGTTACTTATGCAATTAATCTATCCCTTTTTAATTTCATTTATGTTTATATTTTTTTCTGAACTTGGTGATAAAACACAGATTTTGGTTTTATCTTTTTCTGCTAAAAATAAAACATCACATATATTATTAGGTGTTGCTTTAGGAACTTTACTTAGCCATGGTTTTGCTATTATTTTTGGTAGTCAAATTAGTTTACTTGGAAGTAGTTCCTTTGTTTTTTACTTAAAACTCTTTACATATTTTACTTTTTGTGTTTTTGGAATTTTAGGTTTTATTAAGTCCAAAAAACCTTCTTCTGAAAATATTTCTTTAGAAGAAGATTCAAAACCACGATTTATTAAATTAATAAACTATATTTTTAAAAATGCTATTTTCATAGTAGCTTGTACTATTGCCATAGGTGAACTTGGTGATAAAACTTTTCTTGCCTCTATAGGTCTTGGAATTGAATATCCATTTTTTAAGATTCCTTTAATTTTGGGTTCTATTTCTGGTATGGTTATAAGTGATTCTATTGCTATATTTTTAGGAAAATTAATGAGTTATAAGATTTCAAATAATACAATTGAATTCATTTCTAATATAATATTTATTTTATTTGGATTAATAGGAATTATTAGTTTATTTCTATATTAATAGCAAAGAGAGCTTATTAGCTCTCTTTACTCTATTCCTAAATATTCATTGTATGTGATTTCTCTATCTATAATTTTATCTGATTTTATATCTATAATTCTATTTGCTACTGTTTGTGTTAATTGATGGTCATGAGAAGTGAATAAAATATTTCCTTTGAATTTTTTCATTCCATCATTTACAGATGTTATACTTTCCATATCTAAATGATTTGTTGGTTCATCAAATATTAGAAAATTAGCACCTGAAAGCATCATTTTTGCTAATACACATCTTACTTTTTCTCCACCAGAAATTACTCTTGCTTTTTTTAGAGATTCATCTCCTGAAAATAACATTCTTCCTAAAAATCCTCTTACATATGTTTCATCTGGATCTTTAGAATATTTTCTAATCCATTCTGTTAAATTTTCATCTGTGTCAAACAAATAATTATTATCTTTTGGAAAATATGAATGAGTTATTGTAGTTCCCCAAATTAATTCTCCTTCATCTGGTTCTAACTCACCAGCAATTATTTGAAATAAAACTGTTTTTGCATTTTCATTATCTGCTAAAAATGCAATTTTATCTCCTGCCTTAACAGTAAAAGATATATTATCTAGGATTTTTTCTCCATTTATTGTTTTTGAAATATTTTTTACTTGTAATATTTCTTTTCCTGGTTCTCTGTCTGGTTTAAAGTCTACATATGGATATTTTCTATTTGATGGCTTTATTTCATCTAGTTCTATTTTTTCAAGAGTTTTCTTTCTTGAAGTTGCTTGTTTTGATTTTGAAGCATTTGCACTAAATCTAGCAATAAATTCTTGTAATTCTTTTATTTTTTCTTCTTTTTTCTTATTTTGCTCTTTCATTTGTTTTAATGCTAATTGACTTGATTCATACCAGAAATCATAGTTTCCTGGATATATTTTTATTTTCCCAAAATCCACATCAGCTATATGTGTACATACTTTATTTAAAAAGTATCTATCATGTGAAACTACTAACACAGTATTTTCAAAATTTATTAAGAATTCTTGTAACCAATTTATACTTTTTAAGTCTAAATCATTTGTTGGCTCATCAAGTAATAATACATCTGGATTACCAAATAATGATTGTGCTAATAGTACTTTTACTTTTTCTCTTGCTTCTAATTCACTCATTAATTTATAATGATTTTCTGGAATTATTCCTAAATCATTTAATAACATTGCTGCATCTGATTCTGCATTCCATCCATCTAATTCTGCAAATCTTTCTTCTAATTTTGCTGCTTTCATTCCATCTGCTTCTGAAAAATCAGGTTTCATATAAATTGCTTCTTTTTCTTTCATGATGTCATATAATTCTTTATTTCCCATCATAACTGTATCTAATACAGTAAATTGTTCAAATGCAAAATGGTCTTGTTTTAATACTGAAATTCTTTCACCCTTATCTAGTGAAACATCTCCTTTACTTGGTTCGATTTCTCCAGATAATACTTTTAAAAATGTTGATTTACCTGCTCCATTTGCACCAATTATTCCATAACAATTTCCTTTTCCAAATTTTATATTTACATCTTCAAATAAGACTCTTTTTCCAAATCTTACTGTTACTCCGTTTGCTGTTAGCATAATTTCCTCCTTTTTCTCTTTACATCGCTTATATAATATAACACATTTTTACTTCTTTTACAAGACTGGTTTTTCTTAATTTTATATTGAACATTTTGTCAAAATATGATATTTTTATTAAAGAAGGTGATGTAATGAAAAATAAGATTTTAATTGTTATTTTAATTATTTTATTAATAATTATAGGTTTTCTTGTTTATGATAAAAATGTGAAAAATGTACAACAAACATCTGCATCAGGGAATTCTGAAAATATTGATGGTGTTGTTGAAGTTGCAAAAGAAGATATTCATATAAAAATGAGTGTTATTGGAGATATTATGTGTCATAATACTCAATATAATGATGCATATATTTCTTCATCTGGTTCATATGATTTTTCTTATGTTTTTGAAGATGTTAAAGATTATATAAGTTCTGCAGATATTGCTATTGGAAACTTAGAAACTACATTTGCAGGAAAATCAAGAGGATATAGTAGTTATCCTACATTTAATACTCCTGAAGAATTGGCTACTAATTTAAAAGATTTCGGTATTGATGTTGTTTCAACTGCAAATAATCATTGTATGGATAAAAATTATTCTGGTCTTGTTAGTACTTTAAATGTTTTAGATGATGTTGGTATTGCTCATACTGGTACTTATTCTTCAAAGGAAGCACAAGATACTATTTTAGTAAAAGATGTTAATGGTATTAAAATAGCTTTTTTATCTTTTACATATGGAACTAATGGTATTCCAATTCCTTCTGCTAATAGTTATAGTGTTAATTTAATTGATAATGATTTAATTTTAAATCAAATTAAACTTGCAAAAGAATTAAAACCAGATTTAATCTGTGCTAGTATGCATTGGGGAATTGAATATCAAACAAAACAAAATTCTACTCAAGAGGATTTGGCAAATTTATTATTTGAAAATGGTGTTGATGTAATTTTAGGAAGTCATCCTCATGTATTACAACCAATGGAAAAAAGAACAATTACTCTTGAAGATGGATCTACAAAGGATTGTTTTGTAATTTACTCTTTAGGTAATTTTATGTCAGGTCAAACAAAAGCTAATACAAAAAACTCTGTTGTTTTAAATTTAACATTTACAAAGAGTGGTGAAACTGGAAAAACTACAATTGATTCTGCTTCATATATTCCTATTTATATGTATAAATCTTCATCTGGAAGCGTTAGAAAATATCTTGTTATGGATATTGAAAAAAATATGAAGAGTTTTGAAGAAGGAACTAATAAATTGATTAATCAATCTACTTATTCTACTTTAAAAACAGAATTGAATAAAATTAAGACAACTATGGGAGATTTTATAGAGTTTTAAAAAAGCGACATTAATGTCGCTTTTTTAATCATTGTCAAATAGTAATTTTATTCCCCATAATCCTGAAATTCCTACTAAAGTATATACTATTCTACTTAATACTGACATTTCGCCAAATAATGTAGCAACTAAATCGAATCTAAATAATCCTATTAGTCCCCAGTTAATTGCTCCAATTATTATTAATACTAAAGCAATTTTGTCTATTATTTTCATTTTTTTCATTCCTTTCCATTATTTTTATATCATTATTGTATTCATTTTATTAATTTTTATGCAATTTTAAGAGTTTTAATATAATTTATTTATATGTTTTTCATATTTTCTAACCAATGTTGAATTACATTTTTTGAAGCAATTTTAAAATGCTTACTAGAATATTTACTCATAAAAATGAACCCTCCATGTTTTATCTAACATTTCGGGCTAACTTCAATATGTTATTTTTTTACTTTTTTCGTTAATTGTTATACTTAAAGAATTTTATAAAATTATAATACCAATAAATATCAATAAAAGCAAGGGATTTGATATAAATTTTTTATAACTTTTTTACAATAAAATAAAATTTTAAAATCATAAAAGTACTGTAATAACATATTGTTTTTACAAATTTAATAAATCTTTAAGTATAACAATTAAAGAATAAATGTATTTGCAAATGCCTTGCAAAAAAACATAATAAAGTAAACAAAAGAACGGAGGAAGAAAAAATGAAAAAGAAAAGTTTAAAGACAACAAGAGGTATCACATTAATAGCATTAGTAGTAACAATAGTAGTTTTATTAATATTAGCAGGAGTAAGTATATCAATGTTAGCAGGAGAAAATGGAATAATAGAACAAGCACAGAGAGCTAAAAAAGAAACAGAAATAGGAGAAGAAAAAGAAAAAATAGATTTAGCTATATCTGGAGCAGCTTCCAGAAGTGATTCAGGAATTGTTACAGAAGAAAATTTAATAAAAGAATTAAACAATTTAATAGGAACAGGAATGTACACACTTGAAGGAGAAGGACCATATATAGTAACATTTAATAAAAGTGGAAGAAAATATACAATAGAAGCAAGTCCTAATGTTTTAAAAGCAGGATCAGAAGTACAAAAACCAAGTGATAAAAATTGGGATGAAACAAAAGTAACTCCAATAACAGATGGAGAAGGAAATACAATACCAGTACCAAAAGATTTTTATTATGCAGGAGGAACAAAAGATACAGGATTTGTAATATCAGATGTACCAAATGATAATTTGGACAATACAGCAGGAGGAAATCAATTTGTATGGATACCATGTGATGAAGAAAATGGAGGAGTAAAATATGAAAAAGATAGTATAAAAGAAAATAATAATTTAGCAACAACATGGAACGAAAAATACAGTAAATTTCAAGGTAACTACAAAGATTATGCATGGAAAGATGAAGGAGGAGACGAAAACAGTGTAAAACAATATGGTGGATTTTATATAGGTAGATTCGAGGCAGGATTACCAAAAGAATATTGGAAGAAGCAAGAAGATGGTACATATGAATTGAAATGGGATGGTAATTATGAAAATATAGCGCAATTATCAGAAAGGATAAATATTCCAATCAATTATACTCCAGTAAGTAAAAAGAACAATCCAAGTTGGAATGGAATAACACAAGAAAATGCAAAAAAAGTATCAGAGAAAATGTACGAAAATAATTCATCTGTAACTAGTCAATTAATTGATTCATATGCATGGGACACTACAGTAGAGTGGTTAGCAATAGGTGATAATAAAATAGATCCAACAGATTCAACCAGTTATGGAAATTATCTAAATTCAGAAATAGAAATAAATGGTTTATATGAAGAGTATACACGTGATTTTACAAACGTCCAATGGACACTTCCACAAACTTATAAAAATGGAAACTTAAAAACAGAGAGAAGAGAAGAAAATGGATTACAAAAAATTTACTGTATAGCAACAGGATCATCAGAAAATACAAAAACAAAAAACATATATGATTTGGCCGGAAACAATGCTGAATATACAACAGAAATAGGAGATAGGAAAAAAGATATAGAACAAGAATCAATAATAGGAACATATGCGGTTACTCGTGGAGGTGTTCCTAATATGTATGGTAATATACTTCCAATATCTTATCGTTCGGGTACATTGGAGAGCAATCCTCAATATGTTGATCTTAGGACTAGCTTTCGAATAGTACTTTATATTAAAAGTAAATGAAAGAATTCAGATAAATTGGCAATTATAAAAATATCAGAATACACAAAAATATAAGTTAAAAAGAACAGAAATATGAAATGCACCCCATTTAGTGGACATAGAAAAAAATCTATGTTAAAATGCTAAATGTAGGTGTATTTCAGTATTTGAAAAAAAGCTATTGATGAATAGTCTAATTAAATATATTATACCAACATAATAATCAAAAAGTAACTTTAAAAAAACAAAAAAATTTTAAAAATATAAAACCAATATTCGTTTGAATATTGGTTTTTATCATTAATTTATATAATTAACGAATACCTATAAATTAATTATACCATGTTTTAACTATAATTACAAGATATTTACAAAAAGTCTAAGTATTGTTAAAAATGTGAGAAATATGGAAAAATCAATAAATAAAGACCTTTTAAAAAAAAACAAAAATCTTTAAATATATAAATTAAAGAAAAAACAAAGGAGGAGAAAAGAGATGAAAAGAAACGAAGGAATAACTTTAATAGCACTAGTAGTAACAATTATAGTACTGTTAATATTAGCAGGAGTAAGTATATCAATGCTAGCAGGAGATAATGGAATAATAAGGCAATCACAAAGAGCAAAACAAGAAACAGAACAAGCAGAACAAGATGAAAGAGAAAAATTAGATAATCTAAACCAATACATTGGAGATATGGTAAATGGAGTAGACAGTAACCAAGATAGAAATGCTAAGTTTGAAAACAATGGAATAGATAAAACCCATGATGGAGCACAATATGATCCAATAACAACAGAAGATGGAATGTGGACAATATATAAAGATATAGATACAAAAACAACAAAAGTAAATGTATATGTTGAATCAAAATATTATTATCCATCATTTGAACAATTTGTTTTAGAAAAATGTTATTTGGTACAAATTCTATCTGATCCTGCTCTTCCAGTTTATAGTTTCTCTGACTTATCTGACTTTTATGCCAATATGATGATGGTTCAATTAAAGGAGAGTCAGCCAGATTCAAATATTATAACTGAAGATGAGTATATGATAAAAAGAAGAGAAGAAATGGGAATAGGACCATTTTTTGAAGAAATACTAGAACAAGCAGGAACTGATGAATATGATGCATATAAAGAAAAAGGAAAAGAAATTATAGAAAAATTAAAAGGTGAAGAAAGCTCTTATGTTTCAGATAATTCATCAATGCTACCAGACGTATTTTTACCTAATAGTTCAGAACTAACTTATGATAATTTGTTAGCTACATATAATAAATTATATGGTGATAAAATAAATTTAACTATACCAGAAGAAGAAAAAAATAAAACATATAAAATTGAATTGCCAGATGGAAAGGTGAAAGAAATAACAGGTGAGAATTTATATAAAGCTAAATTTAGATATGTTACAACAAAAAATGGAGATGTAGAAATAAAAATAACTAAAAATGATGAGACTCCACAAAAAATTACCTATGACAAAGTTAATAATATTGATGTGTGTATAATTAACGAAGGAAATTACACATATACATATAACTGTTTACCTTTTTTAGATGCAGGAAGTGCATATATTATGATGGGTTATTTGCTTTCTTCTCAGGATGATCTCGCTAATCTTGACCCTTCTAGTATTGATGTAGCAGCTATCTTTGATGAAATTGAAAAATTGACTATGTTATATAGATTTAATTTAGGCGGATGGAATGTAACACAAAGTAATTTAGTACAGAGCCTTTCTAATGCAGGAGGAATTGATGATCCAGATCACTTAGAATTGGGAGAATTGGGAGAAGCAGAAAAATCTTGTGAGCAATCTATTAATGGAGAACCAATAACTTGTATGGTTGGTACTTATTTAGGAAGAAAAATAATAAAAGATAATGTAGTAAATCTAATTCCAAATACAGTTAAATATATGTTTGATACATTCAGAGAATCATCTTTTTCCAATGATATAACAGAAATAACTTTACCAAAATCACTTGAATATGGAAGTTATGTTGTAGTTCCATTACAATTGGAGACATTTAGTGGTGACAAGTTGATGAAAATTAGATTATATGAAAATTCAAAGAGTGGATGTTTGGGTCTTTGTAATGGAAGAAACTTAGATGGACTAATATCAGATGGTCTTGTAGAAATATATAAATAAAAGGAAAAATAAATGACATTAATAACAGTATAAATCAAGAAATAATGCTAGTTTTAGCATTATTTCTTTGCTTTAGACTTTCACAATGTCAATGGAGAAATTATGATGTTAAATTTCTTGACTTTATTGATTTTTATTGTTATATTAAATTTATAAAACTTCTTTAAGTATAAAAATTAAAGATAAATATAAAAACAAAAGAAAAGGAGAAGAAAAAATGTCAATAGTAACAGATATAATAAATTTTATAAATAAATTTTTTGGTTTTTTCGAAGTTGCAAATGGAGAAATGCACCCATATAATGATAATTTGGGATATGGAACATTTGAAGATGCAAGACATATCTGGTGGATTGCGATTGTAATAATATTATCAATTATTTTATATCAATACTGTAAAAAAAATAAAGAAAAAGGAAAAAAATTAGTTAAGTCAATAGTAATTGTAGTATTAGTAATAAGAATAGTATTACAAATAATAAAAACAATTGTAGGCTATTCATTACCACATGGAAGAGACTTAATACCAGGACAAATGTGCACAATATTAATTTATTTATTACCATTAACAGTAATATTTAATTGGAAAAAAATAAATACACCTGTATGCGTTTTATCAATGATGGGAGCTATAATGACATTTTTAATAAATGATTATTTTGATAGTAGATTTATAAGTTTTTATACATTAGAAGGAATGTGGGCACATACAATGCTATTTGTAATCCCAATTGCAATGATTGGACTAGGTGAGTTAAAATTAGAAGCAAAAAAAGTTTGGCAAGTAATTGTAACAATGTTAATAATGATAAGTTGGGCAACATTATTAAATAAAGTAGTGTTAAAAAAGTATGAAGCAAATTATTTTTATTTAGAAAGAAATCAATTGCCAGGTGATATAGGAGGAAAATATTTCATTGTTGTTTATACAATTATATTTTTCATATTATTATTGCTAATATATACACTACCAATAATATTTAGAAAAATATCAAAAATATTAATAAAAGAAAATAAAAAACTAAAAAGCAGATTAACAATCATAACAATTGTAAGTATATTGATAATAGCACAGATACTATCAATAGGAATAGTAACAAATAGAGAACCAAAGATTAATGATGAAGAAAAAAAGATAAATTTAGCAATTTTATTAAGTATGTTAGAAAATAAAGAGCCAGAATATAATCAAGAACAAATGCAGAAAAGATTAGATAGTATAGTAGGAGAAAATAAAGTAAAAGTAAATAAATTTTTAATTGGGTTAAAAGTAAAATTTTTAGAAACAGGAAATACATACAAAACAATTGATTCTCAATCAAATTTAAAAGCTATAGTAATAAAACAAAAAATTAATAAAGTTTTAAATTATATATTAGAAGCAATATTAATAATAAACTTAATAATAATTATAGTTCTAATTTATAAAAACAAGTATAATATAAAAGATAAATTAGAAACTAGAGAAAAATAATATTATTTCAAACCAGAAAGTAAAAGCCTATAAGATAGATAAATACTATCTTATAGGCTTTTTAAAATGAGCATAGTGCTAATGAATGGAACATTCAGAGTAACAAGTACATAAAAAAATTCCTTATACAATAATATACAAGGAATTTATGGTGATCCACCTGGGACTTGAACCCAGAACCTCTAGATTAAGAGTCTATTGCTCTAGCCAGTTGAGCTAGTGGACCAAATATACAATAGTTATTATAATACTAATTTGTAAGGTTGTCAATATTAGATATGTCTTTTTATGTGTTTATTAAAAACATAAATAGAGAACTCATTTATTGAGTTCCCTATTATACAGAATAGATTAGACTATCTTATAAGAACTTTTTTCTTTATTACCCATATTCCTATTGCTAAGAATAGTAATGCTACCACTCCCGTAATTATATATATTGATATATTATCTAATAATCCTGTTGGCGGTGTTATTCTTACTGTTATACTATCGTCATCTTGTTCATGTAATCTTCTTGTTCCTCTTGATATTCCTGGATCACTTGAATTTGTTGTTCTTACTAAAGTACTTGGTATATAATCTCCTGGTTTGTATGTCTTTTCATTTTGTCTACCATTACTTGTACTATCTATTGTTTTAGCAATTTTACCATTTATTTGTACAATTTCTGTATGATTTTCAAATGTATAGTCATCTCCTTGATTTGCTAACAATTTTGTTGCAAATAAGTTTATTGTCTTAGAAGTTCCTCTCACTACATTTTTAAATGCATCTGTAATAAATACTAGGTAACTAGATTTATTTAGTTCATTCTTTGTTTGGTCTGATATCCATCCTTTTTCTCTAACTTTTTCTGCTGTTGTTTTAGTTCCTTCTGGTTTTATTTGCTCCCATAAATCATGATTATCTCTATATCTACTATCACTTGCTAATTGTGATGCAGTTACATCATCTCCAACCACACAAGTTAATTCTGGATCCATATAATCTATTACCCAATCTATTGTTGGCGTAGTTAATGGTAAATCTCCCTTTTCTCCATAATAGTAATATGATTCTCCATAGTCATAATCATAATCTATTTCAGAATTATTTGTTACTGTTATTGCATATAATATCTCTATTTTTGCACCTTGCATTAACTCTGGGTCCATTTCTAAATATAATTGTTTTTCATTAGCACTTCTATAATCATTTCTTGAATGTACTTGTTGTCCTAATGCTTTTACATAACTCATATTGCCATTATATGGATTTCCTTCTGTTAATACTTGTCCATTTGATAATGTAATCTTTAGATTTTCAATTGTCTTATTTATTGTTATATCTTCCCTTGGTCTTTCAATTATACCAAAGTCAAATACATCCCATCCTATTGGAAATGTTCCATCTTTTTTAGTACCATTTTCATTAACTTCAGACACAAATTCTTGAGTATATTCTACCTTTGTGTCAAAATATGGACCTTGTGCTACCATATTATGTGGATCATTAAAGTTATCATAATTTATTGAAGGAATATCATATCTATATTCCAAAAGGTCTAATGCTGTAGAAGTATTTTTCTGTTGTCCCATGTGCCAATATGCATTTCCACCTTGAAGTGCAGCTTTTGCAGGATCTTGTGTTACTATTGTAGACTTATAATTTCTTGCGTTTATTTCATTTCCATTTATAGTTGTAGCACTTGATAATTCACTTGTATCATTTCCATAAGTGTATCGTACTACATAACCATCTACTACTACTCCTGTAAATGTAAAGTTACCATTTGAGTCTGTATATGTAACTGCTGGTGTTGAACTACCATTAGCACTATATAATTCTGCTACTTGACCAGTACTCATAGATATTAACTCAACTTTTACATTTGCTACACCTGCTTCACTACCTTCTCTAGTACCATTTCCTAATCTCTCATCAGCTCCTCTGCTACTATCTTTACTGTCTTCCCATACTGTTCCAGACAATTGTTTAGGATCATTTAGTGATATTACAAATACTGGTGCTTTATCAGTATCATCTTCATATGGTCCTGCACCTGGTACTACACTACCTGGTATAGAATCAATATCTACTCCTGCATATTGTGTATTTACTCTACTAGGTGAAAATTCAGATGCTGTCTTTCTTTCTGCACATATTGTATTTTCTCCATATAATGTAGAAAATACATTTACTTCTGATGTGTTAAATAAGTCTTTTTCTCGTGTTGATAATAAGCTCTTTACTACTTCATCTTTTATCTTAAATGTTATTTTGTGAACAGATGATTTACTTTGCGGTTCTATATATTCATTTATCTCTTTATATGCCGCTACATATCCTCCGCCACTATAAGAATTTCCATATTTACTTGTATCTTTCCACTCTCCATCTAAATCAACAACCGACTCTAGTTCATAATTTGCATCATAGTAGTTTACAATTTCTCTAGCTATTAATGGTAATGTTTCTGATTGATTTTTAACAACAATGTCATATGTTACATGTATTTCTAAATCTGTAGTGTTTTTATCTGCTACATATGCTACATCTGATGGATTAATTTTTCTTGTATATTTCTTTCCATCATCTGAGAAAGATGCCTGTATTGGTGCATTTATTATTCCTCTATGTCCATATTTATATGTGTATTGTTGTCCTTTCATTATAACTACAACTTGATTAATATCTGAGTCTAATGCTATATCTGGTTGTTCTCTTTTTACTAATCCAAAGTTTACATATTTTATTTTAAAATGATTATAACATGAACTATAACTTCCCCATTCTGCATGGTTATACTTTTCGCATTCATCCTTTTTTTCTGTAAATACTTCTGGAGAATAGTGCATTTCCTTCCATTCTACACTTACATATTTATGGGTTTCATCATTCCATCCTGAAACAACAGTTTTAATCCAACTTGCTGGATCATCCCAGGCCTCATTTTCATCATCACAATATATATTTTCTGTATAATCTTTCCATCCCCATTCTTCCGGTCTATGTTCTATCTCATCTTCTGCAACAACATCTCCTGCTAGAATTGGTGAATCTGTTCCTTTGTATACATCATATGCTTCTTTTATTACCTCATATTTTTGATATTTTACGGTTCCTATTAAATGACTTGCACTAGTATCCTTTGTCCAATTACTTCCTTCTGAATAAACACCTCTCAATTTTTTACTTTGACTATGACACCACTTTGTATAAAATTCGTTTGAAATTGCATATTCGCTCTCTTTAATATTATTACCATGTGCTGGTCCATATTCATAAGCTCCTTCATCTAACATTTCATAACGACCATTTTTATCTATATTCTCTTTCCATGTTCCTAATAAATTTTGTGCTACTAATTTTGTGTCAGCTGTAACTTTGAATTTCTCCCAATTATCTTCATTTATTACATTTTGACCAGTATCTGGATCTTTTGTATAATTTGTTTGAATTCCTGATGGTTCAATACTATCTTTTGTTATATCTGTAAATAATCCATCAACTGCCGTTCTTCCATATTCATTTTCAGTAGCTCTTGATTTCCATTCTCCAGTAGAGCTTGAAGCTACTGTAGTATATTTTAATCCATTATATTCTATTTCTACATATGAATTTGAAAGTTGAGTAAGTATATCTTCTGCATATTCAAATGGATATATTGATTCAATTATAGAACCATATTGACTTATATAAGTCATTTCATAATATCCATCTCCTCCTGTTGTAGTTCTAGCAATTTCTCTTCCATCTGGCATAAACCATTTTACTAGTATTCCTGACATTGGTTTATCACCTCCAGATGATCCTCCAGATGATCCTCCAGATCCTCCTCCGAATTCGCCATCACTAGAATTTCCTTTTCCAGTAAACTCATCTTCCCATACATATCCAGAAATAGTTACCGTTCCTTCTCCTTCTCCAGAATCAGCAGGTTCTTGGTATTCAGGGTCTTTGACATTTGATATTGCTACCTCTTTAGTCTCATTAGCTGAAAATTCGAATTGTGTTATTTTTCCTATGTTTGCAGAATATCCTCCATTAGCATTTGCTATTTCTTCTGCTTCATAGTTACCACCTAAAATTCCAGTTCCTTTTGCATCTACTCTACCAACACCATCTGCTCCTGTTACAAAAACATATGCATCTTCTTTATTTTGAGTATATCCCCAATCTCTCTGAACATTGTTTCCTTCCCATGCATCTATTGAATCTTCTCTAAATAAATCCATAAAATCGCCCGGTCCACCATCAGGTTTCCAATAATGTATATGCACATGTGGTGCATAATAAGCGGGGCAATCTTCCCATGGATAAGCCCATGATGCACCAGTTACTCCAGTATATCCAATTGTCTGACCTTTAGTAACTTTATCATTTACGCTAAAATTAGGCATTTCTTGCAAATGCAAAAATTTAACATACACTGTTTTACCGTTACTTATTTTAAATTTCAATTTTATACTATATCCATCTCCACTTTTTGTTTTATATGTAACTCCATCTACAACTTTAGTTAATGTATTGCCCTCTTCTAAATGAACTTCCGTAACTGTTGCATCTGCTGGAGCTACAATTGGCGTTCCGGGTTCTGCTAAGACATCAACACCTCCATGTCCTTCATTGCCAGATCCTGATCCTAAAGGTCTTTTAACTCCATATGGATAAGCAATATCATAATGACCTGGAACAGGCCATTCCAATGAATCATTTTCAACAACTGGTTCATCTACTATATGTTGATCTTTAAGTGTTAAATATCCATAATTTTCATGTTTTATTAGAAATGAAACATTTGATAAGCTCTTTCCTGTAACAGAATCTGTTTTATGTATTGAGATATTAGAAGATGGCATATACAAATCCGAATCGCCTTCTCCTGCTCCTCCTAACTCAACTTCCCAAACTTGTTGGAATGCAGTAGTTGTTTCTCCTGATATATATATATATATATCTACTGTACCTCCAGTTGCCATTCCATTTATAACAGCATTCATTACTCTATTAAATGCTACTGTTCCTCTATTTGACTCTCTATATAAATCAGCAACAGCATCCATTCCTGTTCCTATTCTAGCATCCAATCCTAATGGAACTTTTACATAATCTAGCCAGAAATTAATATATCCCCACAAAACTAATTGAGTTGTAGAGTATCCTGTTCCAGCTGAATTCCAATATCCATATCCTGTTTGTCCAGTATATTGTCCTGACAATATTGTATACATTGCTATATTAGTTACACCTGCATTACCACCTTCAACAGTTGCGCCTGTTTTCACATTAGTAGCTTTATCTCCCTCTATACGAATATGTTCTACTTGATTAAAAGTTATATCTTTTCTATAACTTGATTCTCCCTTTTTTGGGAAATGTGCATCATGGTCACCACAATATCTATTTGGTACTCCTTCAATATCTCCTCTGTTCCATTGAACTGTTGACCCTGAAACTCCATAGGAAATATTCTTTAATAGGAATATACACAATATTGTTATTAATATTGTTATAAAAACTTTTACTTTTCGCATGTTTCTACCTCCTTTCTCTTTAGTTTTTATTTTTTCTTTTTTTAAATATCAATAATATAGCAAATATTATTAATACTATATTTAATAATATTATTAATGTAAATGCTATTGTTCTTCCACCTGTTGATGGGCTTATTAAAACATCGGCTTTTCCAATATCATCTTCATTATTTGATTGATTATTTGGTATAGAGTCTATATCTGATAAACCTAATTCATTATATTGTTCTATTATTTCAGCTCTATTATTTATAACTCCCATATTATTTTCTGTCATTGCTTTTGTTAATATTAATTTAATTTCTTTTGTTTCTCCTGGTCCTATTTCTGTATTAGCTAAACTCTTAGTATATAAGTTTCTCTCTGATAAATACCAATCTGGGTTTAATTCTGAGCTAAATTCCATTCCACTTGGTAAATAATCAACTATATTTGTTACTTTTCCTGCTATTTTTCCTGTATTAGTTACTTTTATAACATATTCTACTACTACAGTAGAACCATTTATTTGTTTTCTATGAATCTCTACTTTTTGGAATGTAGAATCTTGACATTCATATGATTTTGTTTCTTTTGCAGTTTGTACTACAATTCTATTAATGTATTTATTTAGTTCTAAATCAAAAGTTGCATTTTCTTTTAATCCTAAATTTATATTAGCTATATTTCCTTGTATTTCTAAAGTATCTGTTACTGCGCATGTTGTTTCTTTTCCATCTAATAAAATTGTTTTCATTATAGCATTTGAATTTTTATCCTCAGAAACTCCTTCTTTTTTATATGTTGTTAATTCATAATTTGCTATATCATATTCAAATACAACTATATATCTTCCATTATCTATTCTTGAAAATGTATACATTCCATCTTTGTTTGTTTTTGTCTCTGCATATTTTCCTGTTTTATCTCTTGCTACTTTATTTGTTGATACATCAAATAATTTTACTGTAACTCCTGATAATTTTTTGTCTCCCTCATCCATTTCACCATTTTGGTTTACATCTACCCAAGCTGTACCACTAACTATATTTTCTAAATTATCATCATTTTCTGAAATTTTTCTTATTATATGTGTAATTTCTGGAGATCTTGCTTGTTCTTCTCCTGATATCTCTATTGTTGCTACATTTGTTATTTGTTTTAACTCAAAATCTTCATCTGTATCTTTAACTCTTGCTATTATTTGTATTCTTTGTGTTTCTCCTGCTTTTGTAGGTAATATTTGTGTAAATTTATTTGCAATACCTGTAGTATATGTTAATACATCAGTAATATCCTGTGATTGTAATATTAATTCATCATTCAAATAAACTTCTTCAATATCCAAATATTCTGATACAGAATCTAATATTTGCATAAATACTGAACATGAGCATGTACTTTTTGCTTCTATATTATAAGTTATTACATCACCAACATATACATATTCTCCTGCTGTTGGAGAAGATAATGTTATTTCCGCTCCTATTTTTTCAATTTTTTGAGTATCTAAATTTGATTGGCATTTATTATTATCATATGTTGCACTAGCATATGCTTTAATTTCTGTACCAGGTTCACCAGATACTTCTGTAACAATAGAATAATTTAATAATCCTCTTGCTGGAATTTTTTCAATTGTAAATATATTAGAATTTTTAACTACTGTTGTTAATGTTGTTTCTATTAAATCTATTTGTTTTATTAATTGATTTTCAACTTGTACTTCCATTTGTACATTGCTTATATCTGTATCTGTTAAATTCTCTACAAACATTTGGTATTCCATTACACTACCTGGTCTTAATTCTGTTTCTAGATCTCTTATTCTCTTAATTGTTACTCTTAATTTAGCTTCTTCATCAACATTAGTTAATTCTGCACTTTCTAATGAATATTCTCCACTTGTTGCAATTGCTTTATTAGATATTTGTGTTCCACTACCAGTATTATTATTTACTCTAACTTCATATTCAAATGAATATTCTTCTCCTACTTTTAATTCTTGTATCTCTTTAGCTATCTCTTTTACTTCTGTTTTTTCTTCATAATATGATGGTCCAGTATATACGAAATCTTCTTCTGGTTCAACTACTACCGTTCCTGTTGGTACTCCTGCTTTTAATACTATATTATTTATTTGATTTGTTCCATTATTTTTAACTGTTGCCTTATATTTAATTACTTCTCCATTTTTTACTGTATCGCCATTGTTTAATTCATTATTTCCTACTGTTCCTTCTATTGTTGTTTCTAATTTTATTCCTTCTCCTGTTGTTAATCCTGTTGATAAGGCTTCTATCTTTTCTTCACCATATATTACTTTATATCCTTCATATGATGTCATTCCATAATCTAATGCTTTTGGTATGTTCATTGTATATGTTGCTTCAAAATTTGTTTCAGCTGGGATTGATGGTATTTCTATTAAATATGATTTTGCTGTTCCAATTTCTCTTATATTTGTAGTCCATCCATTATTTGCATCTTCTAAATTCTCTGTAGCATTTATATTTTCACTATAATATACTGTTGCATTATTGGCATTTATTAATCCATTTAATTCTGTTGCTAGTGTATTTGTTACTTTTTCATTACCTATTGTTATTTCTCCTGTTGTTGGTAAATTTCCTACTATTTTTACTCCTGTTGCTTCTGCTCCTGTATTGTTTATTAATCCTATTCTATATGTAGCTTTTGTTCCTTTATCTGTATTTTTATTTAAATTTACCATTTGTTTATCTGGATCTATTCCAGATATTGCTTGTATATTATGTGATTCTACATTATTTACTGTTATCATTCCACTTGGTGATAATATTTCTATCTCTTGTATCTCTGTTCCTTGTTCTGCAGATTCTTCTTCATATTTTGTTGCTTTTTCATTAACATATGTCATTATTATATTGTCTTTTTTGTTTGGTGTTAATTTTGATAGTTTTATATTTAAATCTAATTGTAAATATATTTGAGTTGCTTCTCCTTGTGGATATTCTGTTTGTTCTCCTGCTAATTCAATTTCTATTGCTTTATCTACTTTATTATATATAGCTTTTGTTATCTCAAATCCTTCTGCATATAATTTATCTGAATCATTTACACTTATTTCTTCTACACAATCTGGTAATTGTATTTTTATTTTTGGATTTTTGTATAAGTCATATTTACTATTATCTGTTATTAATTTTATACCTAAAATTACATTTTCGTTCATTGTCATTGTTGATAAAGTATTTTTATTGATCACTAATTCTGCTTTTGTTATAGGTTCTTTTAATTCTACATTTGTATTTGCTAAGTTTTTAATAACCTCTGTATCTCCTAATACTGCTATAATAGCATTATTAACTTTTAATCCTTTTATTGTTTGTAATTGTTCTAATGTATAGTCCATGTTGTTCATTATTGCTTTTTTATGCTTAATTTCTAAAATTCCTGCTTTCTCAGGTTTAGTCATTACTATTTCTAATTCTTGTAATTCAATATTTCCATAATCAATTACTATATTTCCATTTTCATCTGCTTCTGTATCTTTTGTAATGTTATATGTAGATAATCCTGTTTTAATTTGAAGTTGTCCATTTTCTCCTAATATATTTAACATTTTATCTTTATTTATAGTAGTATTTAAAAATTTTGTATTTACATTTATTTCTTCTAGTTTTTCTGGTTCATTTTCTTTTGTTTCTACTTTTGATAAAAATTTATCTGTACCTTCATGTATGATTACTTTATCTGATACATCTGTATTAGTTACTTGAAGTGTTGTTTTTGTATCATACTCTATTTCTTTTTTGTTTTCTGTACTTGTATTTGCATATAATTGTCCTTTATATAAATCTGTTGAATCTGTTGTTATTTTTGTTGTTATTATTCCATTTAGCTCTTGATTAGAAATTCCTTTTACATAAGAAGCTGTATATTTATTTTCTACGTTATATACTGATATTTCTGATTCAGCTTTTATTTCTAATTCTGTTGCATCTACTTCTTCATCATATATAAATGTAATAACAATTTCATCACAAGCATTTTTTAACCATTTAATTTCTCCATTTTCATTTGGTTCATTGTTTATTGTGATTTTTAATTTACCATCTTCATTAGTAAAATTATCTATAATGTAATCTTCCATTCCATTAGTTGCTTTTGTTCCTAATGATAAGACTTTTATTTCTTCTGGTGCAGTATCACTTAATTGTGGTATATCTATAGATATAGTTGTAGTCTTTATTGGATATATATTTTCTGTTAACTTAGAATTTACTAACATTTGTACAATTCTTTTATTTTTTCCATTTACAGAAAATACTTTATTTGTTATTATATCTGTTTCTAATTCGGCATTTGTTTCTTCTGTTGGTACAAAATTAGCTGTAACAGTTTTTTCTGCTTCGATAGGTGTATCTGTAACAGTTGTTGATAAAATTCCTTGTTTAGTTTCTTTGTATGTTCCTGTTAGTTTAAATGTTGATTTCTTTGATAGCATATCTGTAGTAATAACATCTGCACTTATTGGTTCTATATTTAATTCAATTTCAACAGTTTCTCCTGCGTTTATCTGGTTTAGATTTACTTTATTTCCTTCTATACTAGATATTGCAGTTGTTAGGATCTCATTCTTTATTCTAAAATTGCTATCCTTCAATTCAATTGAACCATTGAAATATCCCTCATTTTTTACTGCGATCTGTGCATACACTTTTATGTTATCAGTTTTTATGCTTTCTGATATTGGATTTATCTTATTTCCTGATTCATCCTTAAAGTATGCCCAAAACTCTATGTTATCATTGTTTGTGCCACTTTCTGTTGCATAGCCATAACTTATTAAGTTACTTCCTAAAATCAAAAAATCGGTTGACATAATCATGATAATCATTAGTATAGCTAATAGCTTTTTTAGTACCTTTTTCTCCATTTTTCTACCTCCGTTTATCGACATTTTTTCTTCTTTTGTTTTTTTGCCTTATTTTTATTATATAACTTTTTTGTCGATTTGTAAACACCTATTCTTATAAAACGATATCAATAAAATTCAAATATGTCAAGGGTTTTGGAGATTTTTTCTAAACATTTTTTCTTGCTGGAATTTTTTTACATCGTTTCCAGTTTTTGTATAATTTAGTCTATTTTTCTTTTACTATTTTCCGTAACATGAAATGTAATTTTGAAATATTTTTTTAACATATTTTTTCGTTTACAAAAAAAATAAGAATTCACAAAAATTTTTGTGAATTCTTATTAATTTTTATATTATTTAAGTTTTTTCTCTAATTCTTTCTTAATAATATATAATCCTATTGGTAAAATCATTAAAGTTATTATCTCAATTATAGCATATATACCAATATCAGTTCCTATTCCTGTTGGTGGTGTTATTACTATTCTAATTTTATCATCATCTTGTTCAAATGCGTTATTTGCTAAACTTGGAACATAATTTCCTGGTTTATAAGTTTTTACTATTTGCTCACCATTTTTTGTACTATCAATTGTTCTTGCAATTTTTCCATTTAGTTGGACTATTTCTGCATGATTTTCAAATGTATAATCATCTCCTTGATTTCCTAATAATTTGCTTGCAAATAAGTATTCCGTATGTGTTCCTCCACCACTAGTTACATTTTTAAATGCATCTGTTGTAAATATTAAATAACTATCTTGGTTTAATTTTTCACAAACTTCATCAGATATTAGTCCCATTTCTTTCAATTTTTGTGCAGAAGTTTTTATAGTTTTTTCTCCTTCTTTATCTGGTGTTATTTGTTGCCAATTTATATTATTTTCATTTACACCTGTTTCTTCTCCTACTGTACAAGTAAGTTCTGCATCCATATAGTCTACTACTAAATCTATTGTAGGTGTTATTAATTTTGTATTAGAATCTTTTTCACCAAAGTAATAGTATTTTTCTATAATATTATTTCCATCATAATATTCATAATCATTTTCACTTTGATTTGTTACTGTTATTGCATATAAAACATCTACTCTTGCACCATGCATTAATTCATCATCTAATTCTACAGTTAGTAGTTTATTTCTTGAATTTCTTGCTTCTTGTCTTGTTGTAGCTGGTGATTTAAATCCTAATGCTTTAACATAATTCATATTATCTTTTCTAGGATCACCTTCTACTAAAACCTGACCATTAGCTAAAGTAATTTTTATATTTGCAATTGATTTATCTATAACAATATCTTCTCTAGCTCTTTCTACTATTCCAAAATCAAATATTGTCCAATCATGTATAAATTCTGTTTCTGAACCATTTTGATCTCTATTTCCATTTTCTACAACTGATTGTTTTTGTTCTTGTGTATATTCTACTTGTACCTTGAAAGGTGCTGAATATGCTGACATATTATATGGTTCATCATAATTACTAAATTTCAATTCTGGTATATTAATTCTTTGTTGTAAATCATCTACAGCTACTGAAGCATCATTTTGTTCTGTTAAATGCCACATTACATTTCTATTTCCTTGGATTGCTCCTTTTATAGGTTCTGTTGTAATTATTGTAGATTTATAATTTCTTGCATTTATAGTTGTATTTCCATCTATTGTTGTTTTTCCTATTATATTTCCATCTGCATCAGTTCCTTTATCTGCATTTCCATATGTGTATTTAATAATATAATAATCTACAACTACACCTTCAAATTTATAATTACCTTTTGCATCTGTAAATGTTACTGCTTTTTTCTTAGTAATTAAATTATCACTACCTTTAATATATATATCTGCTACAATTTCATTTCCATTTTCATCTTTTAATGCATTACCGTTTTCATCTGCCCTTAATAATTCTACTTTTACATTTTGTACGGTTTTTTCACTATCTGATTTTGTACCATTTCCAAGTCTTTCATTATTTTTATTACTTTCATCTGTTTGACTATCTTCCCATACAGTTCCTGAAATAACTTTGTTGTCATCCATAGTCAATATAAATGTTGGTGCTTTGTCTGTATCATCTTCATATGTTCCTTCTTGACCTGGTATTGCATTTTCTGGTATTGAATCTATATCTATTGATGCATATTGTGTTCCTATTCTTTCTGCAAATTCTGCATCTTTTGCCTTATGATTTTCTGCACATCTAGTTTCTGGTCCATATAATGCAGTATATAAATCTATTTCTGATACATTCATTAATTGAGCATCTCTATTTAATAATCCTTTTACTACATCATCATTTACTCTGAAAGTTACACTTATTGTACTTGATTTACTTAATGGTTGTAATACTTCTCCTGATAAAGCTGTACTATATATTGCTTTATAATCTCCATCAGAATATGTATGTCCATACTTGCTTTGTTCTGTCCATCCTTGTGACACTAATGTATAATCTTTATCATAATAATTTACTATTTCTCCAACTCTTGCTGGTACTGTTGCTGATTGATTTTTTGCAATTATGTCATATGTTACATATACTTCTAATTCTGTAGTTTGTTTATCTTGAACATAAGATATATCTGATGGATTTATTTTTCTTGTATATGTTTTTCCATCATTAGAGAATTCAGCTTGCATTGGTGCATTTTGTATTCCTCTACGATTATATGTATATGTATATTTTTGACCTTTCATTATAACTTCTACTCTATTTACATCTGAATCTAATGCAAGGTCTGGTTGTTCTAGTCTTACTAATCCTAAATTCATATTTGCTATTTCAAAATCTGTGTTTACAGTTTTTTCAGAACTTTTTATTGGATGATCTGATGGATCATATCTAAAGCTATAACTTCTTAAGTTTGATACATCTGGTTGATAATGCCATATTGAACTTCCATCTACACAATAAATAGTTGAAGTATCATTTATTGGTCTATTTGTATCATTATAAAATTCATCACTCTGTTGTATTCCATCTCCATTTGTATCTTGCCATGATTGCTCATATCTTCCTGTCCAATATGTATATTGTCCTACATTATGGTCATCATTTCTTGAAGCTGTATATGATTCATTCCAATCTGATCCTGTGGCACCTGTACCTCTCCATTTTTTACCATAATCGTAACACCATCTTGTAAATGATTGGGTTGTACCTACTACATATCTTTTATTATATCCTGGTCCGAATTCATAAGCATTTGCACTTAAAAATTCATATCTTCCATCTACATTTTTATTTTCTTTTATTGTTCCAAGTAAGTTCTTAATACTTAGTGTTGATGCCCTTACTCCAAAATGTTCTTGCCAATTATTTTCATTTACTACATTATTATTATTTTCATCTTTACTTATAGATAAATTAAATCCTACTGTTTGTACTTTATCTTTTTCTATTTCATAGAAATAACTATCTAAAGTACTTCTATCACTTTTTATTTCTATACCTCTTGATTTATTTTCTCCTGTTGCACTTTGTGCTACTGTAGTATATTTTAATCCATTATATTCAAATGTTACATATGAATTTGAAATTAATTCAAGTACTGCTAAGTTATATTCAAATGGTCCTCCAGTTCCTAATTTTCCTGAAGATTTTAATATTGGTCCATATTTATCTATATATTTCATTTCATATTTTCCATCTGAACCTGTTGTCTTTGTATCTATTAGTCTATTATCACTTGTATACCATCTTACAATAACACCTTGTACTGGTTTATCTCCTTCTTTATATTCATTATCTATACTGTTTGACTTTGATCCAAAAATATCTTCCCATACTCTTCCTGATATTTTTATACTTCCTTTTATATCATCTGTTGATGGTTTTTCAGGAGTTGGAACTTCTGGTTCTGGTCCTGGTCCTGGCTCTTCAGGTGGTGTTTCTTCTTTTTTATTATATACTGTAATCGTGCATGTTTCATTTATTTCTATAAATCTTGATTGCTTTGCACCTAAATTTTCTGCTAAATTATATCCTGAATTTGGGTTTTTTGTTTCTATAAATGTATATAGCAATCCTCCTGGTAACCCATCTAAATTAATTCTTCCTCTTGAATTCGTATAAAATTCTGTTGCTTGACTTTCTTCTACAAATGTATATAGTTCATTTTGTACTCTTACATATAAATTTCCTGGTGAAACTTTTATTTTAAATCCTACATTTGCTAATAGTTCTCCATTTTCACCTTGCTTAATAAGTGTTATTTTTCCTTGTTCATTTTCAAATGGCTCTGCTATCATTAATCTTTGCCAAGAATTTTCTCTATAATTATCTAATAAATAGAATTTTACACTTGGATTTGCTCCAGCTGCTACTGCAGCTTTTGCAGAGTTTATAGTACTTGTTCCTAAATTTCCACCTTGATTACTTACATCCCAGCTACTATCAATTCCTATTGATTCTCCTACTATTGCTCTCCATTCTTTAAAATATCCATAAAGAGCTTTTTGAGCATTTGTATATGAATTAACTCCGCTTCCATATCCTAATCCATATTCTCCTGACAATATCTGTGCTAATACTTTATTTGCTTCTTTATATCCAGATACATTTGG
The DNA here is from genome assembly GCA_947630445.1 of uncultured Clostridia bacterium. GTDB lineage: Bacteria > Bacillota > Clostridia > TANB77 > CAG-508 > CAG-269. The sequence continues at coordinate 33,744 of CANRHQ010000004.1, forward strand.
ACCTCTTAGTCCAGTATTATCATCATATATATATGATTTTGCAATACCATTTTGTATTTCTACATATGCTAATATATTATATTTTGGTGATGCAGTAATACCAGCTACTTGACTATTTGCATTATGTTGTCCTTTTTCCATACAATATATTATTTTATTACTAGAACTTTGCATATCTCTATAATATATTGAAGCTATTTCTGATTTTCCTTTTGATATAATAGATGTTGGATCGCTATCTAATATTTGTCTTGCTCCTGATAATCCATTATATTTTACTACTGCACTACTATCAGAACCGCTAACTGCTTGAGATACATTTTTTCCTGTTAACATGGATACAAAAAGTACTACAATTAATATTAATCTAAGCAATTTTGCCTTGTTCATATTATCTTTGTCCTCCTTTCTTATTATCTTATACCTCTACGTTTTCTAAATATTAATCTCATTGCTTTTGCTATTAACCATACATCTAATGCTAATATCATTATAAATAATAGACTTGTTGTTGCTATTACTGTGCCTCCTGTTGCTGGACTTATTAATATATCTGCTTTTCCTAAATCATCTTCATTATTTGCTTGGTTATTTTCTATAGAGTCTATATCTATTTTTCCATATTCATTATAGCTTTCCACAATTTCTGCTCTATTGTTGATTACTCCTGTGTTATTTTCTGTCATTGCTTTTGTTAATATTAATTTAATTTCTTTTGTTTCTCCTGGTTCAATTCTTACATTTGCTAAACTCTTTGTATATAATTGTGTTTCTGATAAATACCAATCTGGATTTAAGTCTGAACTAAATTCTAATCCTGTTGGTAAATAATCTCTTATATTTGTTACATATCCTGCTAATTCACCTGTATTTTTAACTTTTATTGTGTATTCTATTATAACTGTTGAATCTTTTAAATATTTTGATTTTATTTCTGCTTTTTCAAATACAGAATCATTGTAATCATATGCTTTGGTTTGTTTACTATTTTGAATTACAATTCTACTAATAAATTTATCTAATTCTAAGTCAAATATTAATTTATCTACTACACCCATGTTTATATTATTAACACTATCTGTAACTGCCAACATATCTGTTACCGCATAAACTTTTTCTACTCCATCTATAGTAACAGTATTTAATACTACTTTTGAGTTTTGATTATCTGTTACTCCTTCTTTTAAATATGTTGTTGGTTCATATTGTGTTGTATCAAATTCAAATAATACTAAATATGTACCATTTTCTATTCTAGTAAATGTATATTCTCCTTGAGAATTTGTTGTTGTTTCTGCATTATTACCATCTCTATCTTTTGCTATAGAATTTGTTAAAACATTAAATAATTTTACATTAATATTTGGTAATCTTGGTTCATCTACATCTTTTTGACCATTTTGATTACTATCTAACCATGCAACTCCACTGATTACATTTTTTACATCTTCTTTTATATTTCCATTTACTATATGTATAACTTCAGAAGATTTTGCTTTTTCTTCATCTAATATCATTGCTTTTACTATTGTTGAAATTGTTTTACTTTCAAATTGTTCTCCAACATCCTTTACTCTTGCTATTATTTGCATTTCTGTAATTTGATTTGGTTCTACTGAAATATAATAGCTTAAGTTATTACTTATTTTATTTGAATATGTGTCTAAATTTTCAATATCTATTGTTTGATTTTTTAATTCTCCGTTTACAAATATTTGCTCAATATTTAATAAATCTGACAATTCTCCTGTTACAACTATATCTTGTTCATATGTTCCTGTATTTTTTACTAAAATATTGTATTCTACAACATCCCCTATTTCTATATGTTCTCCTTGAGTTGGTGATGATAATGATATTTCAGCTCCTGTTTTTTCAACATTTTGTACATCTTTATTTGATTTATATACACGACCATCTTTGTCTGTAACATTTACTATAGCTGTTATTTCGTTTGCATCTTTAGATACTTTCGCAAATATTCTTAAATATGCAGATTCGTTTGCAGGAATTTCTTTTATTGTTGTTTTTGTTGTATTATTTACTGTTAAATCTTCTTGTTGAATTGATGTTATTTCAATTCCATTTGTTAATATATTTACATCTAAATCTGTTATTGGTTCATTTGATAAGTTTTCTACATATGCTAAATATCTAATTGCTGAACCTGGTAACAATTTTATTTCATCATCTAATGTCTTTTTTATTGTTACTCTTATTTTTGCTATTTCAACAATGTTAGTTAATTCACTACTTTCTATTGTTTGATCACTACATGTAGCAATTGCCTTGTTTGAAATTTGCGTTCCTTCTACTGTGTCTGTTTTTACTCTTACTTCATATTCAAATGAGTATTCTTGTCCTCCTGCTAATGTTCCTATTGTTTCAGTATATTCTTTTAATTCTGGCATTTCTTGATAATATGACATACCTGTATATGCAGACTCTGCTTCTGGCACTACAAGTACAGTTCCTTCTGGTACTTTAGCACTTAAAATAATATTTTCAAGTGTTTGTGTTCCAGTATTTTTTACTGTTGCTCTATATTTTATTACTTCTCCTGTTTTTATTTTGTCTCCATTTTTTAATATATCATTACCTATTGTTCCAGATATTCTGGTTTCAAGTTTTATTCCTTCTCCTGTTGATAATCCAGTTAATAAAGAATCTACTTTTTCATTTTCATTGTAATATACAGTATATCCTGTATATGATGTCATATCATAATTTAATTCTTCTGGAATTTGTACTGTATAAGTTGCTTCAAAGCTAGACTCTGCTGACATTGATGGAATCTGAATCATGTAAGATTTTACTTCTGCTATTGAGTTTCTATCTGTGCTCCATCCATTATTTACAGAATTTAAGTCTGCTGTTGCATTTATGTTTGAACTATAATATATAGTACAATTAGAAGCATTTATAACACCTTTTAATACAGTATTTAATGTATTTGTTATTGTTTCATTATTTTTTGATATTTCACCTGTTGTTGGAAGATTTCCAACTATTTTTATGTTTTTTGCTTCTTGTTTTGTATTATTAATTAAAGCTATCTTAAATGTTGCTTGTGTTCCTTTATCTTTGTTTTTATCAATATCTGCTAATTGTTTATTTGCACTAATTCCTAAAATTGCTTCTATATTATGTGATTCTATATTATTTATAGCTACCATTCCACTTGGAGATGTTATTTTAACAGATTTTTCTACAATTCCTTTATCTGTTGTTCCACCTTCATATTGAATAGCATTTTCGTTTGTATATGTCATTACTAATTTGTCTGTTTTACTTGGTGCTAATTTAGCTAATTTAATATTTACATCTAATTGTAAATAAATTTGAGTTGCTTCTGTAATTGGGTAAGATGTTTGTTCACCTTTTAAATCTAATTCGATTGTATTATTTGCTTTATTATATCCTACCTTTGTAATTTCAAATCCTTCAGCATATAATTTGTCTGAATTATTTAAGACAACATCTTCAACTGCTGATGGCATTTGTATTCTTATTTTTGGATTTTTATATAAGTCATATTGTGTTCCATTTGTTATTAGTTTTACACCTATTATTACTGAATTATTTGCTGTCATTGTTGATAAATTGTCTTTGTTTATTGTTAGTTCTGCTTTAGTTGTAGTTTCTTTTAATTCTAAATTTGTTTCAGCTGTATTTTCTACAACTTGTGTTTCACCTAATAATGCAACTACATTACTTTTTATTTTTAATCCTTTTATTAATCTCAATTGTTCTGTTGTATAAGTTGAACTATCAATTATTGCTTTTGTATGAACTATTTCTAATGTTCCAGAATTTATAGGTTTACTTGTTGTTATCTCTATATCTGATAATACAACATTGTCATAATTAATAACTATATTTCCATCATTATTTGCTTCTGAATCTTTTGAAACAGAAAATACTGTTTCTCCATTTTTTATTTGTATAGTTCCATTTTCACCTAATATTTCTAACATTTTTGCTTTATTTATTTCTGTTCTAATATATTTAGTGTTTGCAGTTAATTCACTATTATCTGTAACAAAACTATCAGGTTGTTCTTTTATTATTATTTTATCTGCAATATCATTTGTTATCATTTGTAATATTGTTTTTGTTTTATATTCAATTTCTTTTTTTGTTTGTGTTTTTGCATTTGCATATAATTGTCCCTTATATAAGTCTTTTGTTTCAGTTTCTAATTCTGTTGTTATTATTCCATCTAATTCTTTATTTGATATATGATGTTTATACCATGCTGTATATTTGTTTCCAGAATTATGCACTAATATTTCTGATTCTGCATATGCTTCTATTTCTGTAGCATCTACATTTTCTTCATATATATATGTAACTACTATTTGATCATAAACATCTTTTAGCCATGATATTTGTCCATTTGAATCTGGTTCATTTGTTATAATAATTTTTACTTTATTATCTTCATTTTTCCAGTTATTTAACTCAGATTCTGTTTTACCATTTGTTGCTTTCGTTCCTAATGATAAAACTTTTATTTCTTCTGGTTTTTTACCACTTAATTCAGGTACATTTATACTTAATGTAGTTTGTTTTATTGGATATTCATTTCCTGCTAATCTAGATTTTATTAATATTTGTACAACTCTTTTATTTAATCCATTTATTGCAAATACTTTGTTTGTGATAATTTCCGCTTCTAAATCTGCTCCTGTTTCTTTTGCTTCTATAAAATTTGCAGTAATTTGTTTTTCAGCTTCAATTTCTATATCTGCTACATTTGTTGTTAATATGTTTCTTTTAGCTTGTTTATATGTTCCTGTTAATTTTACTGTTGAAGTTTTTGATAACATGTCTGATGTTATTAAATCAGTTTTTATTGGTTCTATGTTTAATTCTAATTCAACTGTAGTTCCAGCATTTATTTGATTTAAATTTATTTTGTTTTCTTCAATGCTAGATATTGCACTTGTTGAAACAGCATCTTTAATCTTAAAGTTGCTGTTTTCTAATTCAATAGATCCATTAAAATATCCTTCATTTTTTACTTTTATTTCCGCAAACATTTTTAAGTCTTGATTATTTATATTTTCTTCTATTTTATCAACTCTATTTCCTGACTCATCCTTAAAATATGTTGAGAATTCTATATTACTATTATTTGTAGTAGCATTTAGATCTGTTGCATAACTTATTAAATTACTTCCTAAAACAAAGAAGTTAGTTGATAAAATTGTTATAATCATTAGTATTGCTGTTAATTTTTTAATCATTTTATTCTCCATTTGTTTTATACCTCCATTTTATTTATTGTTGGCTACCTGTTCCAACATGTACTATTTTTTTCATCGCATTATAAGTATCTCTCGAAAGTAATGTGGTAGAAATTACTTTACCATTTAATTTCATTACTTTATATGCTTCTACTTTTCTTCCGTTACTTCCTTCCTGCTCTACTTCTTGTTTCCCTACTGGCAAATTTGGGTCTTCAACATATTGTGTTGTATAATTAATTGTTGCTATTTTTTTTGTTTCTATAGATATGTCATATTCCACATCTTCTTTTATTCCCCATATTGAAATAGTTGCTACTCCTCCTTTAACAGTTGCACTAATTTTTACAGGATAATCTCTTGTATTCATAAATTTAAAATCTTGTGAACCCCATACTACTGTTGCATCTTTTCCTGCAGGTAAATATGAAGTTACAAATTGATGATTTCTTCTGTTAGTTACTTTTAGATTTGCCATTATTACTGCATCATATAAAGTTGATGATATTTGGCATATTCCGCCTCCTATTCCATCAACTACCTGACCATTTGAATATACGGCAGCTTCTTTATATCCAGCTTGTATTGTTCTTTCTCCTACTGTTTTATTATATGAAAATTCATTTCCTGGCAATACTACTGTTCCATTAATTTTACTAGCAGCTAATTTTAGATTTGTTGTTCTATTTTTATTGTTTGCATTATAATTTGTAGAAAATTTTGCTAATAAATCTGGAAATGCTTCTGTCCCTATCTCATTAGTGGTTTTTTTAGGTTTTGTAATTACCAATGGTATTTCATATTCCTCTTTTGTTTCTGATAATATATTTTTTGCTTCTTCTATTGAAAAATCTACTCCTTTTACTTCTGGATATACAGTAAAAGGATCTTTTGTATAATAAGCATCTTGTACTTCTTTGTATATTTCTTGATGTATCTTTTCTATGTCAATTTCTTCAGGTATAGCTGTATAAAGAGGTACTTGTATACTCTGTTCATCTTCTGTTTCTGTACTTAATACTTTGTATATTTCTTCTAGCAGTTGTTCTTCTTCTACTTTTAAACCTGGCTTTCCTGTTGTTAATATAAGTTTGTCATTTTCTATATAATAACTTGGTTGCACAACTGCCCCTGTTATACTATTATTTATATTTTGTGCTATTTGACTAATTATATCTAAATCTATACTTGCATCTAAATCTACTGTTTTTCCATTTATTAATGCATCTAATATGTCGATATTATTTTTAAATATATTATCTTTTCTTCCTATATCATAGGCTTCTTCTACGGCATTCTTTATTTGGTACTCTGTTCCTAATGCTTTATATGTAATAACTGTTTCTGAATCTCCATAATTTAAATATATCTGTTTTTCTGCTTTTAATTCACATATTTCTTCTAAGGTTTTTTCTGCATCTTCTTTTGTCATATTTGATATATCTACATTTCCTATATATATTCCTTTAATTATCTTTGTATTTCCTAAGTTTATAACAGCAAATATTGTAGCTAATATTAATATAATTAATACTAATATAAACGCTACAATTAATATAATCTTATTATTTTTTTCTTTATGTTTCTTAATAGATTTATCTGTTATTTTTTCTAATGCTGTTTGTTCTTTATCATTTTCTTCGGTTTTATTTTTTGTTTTTTCCATATTTTATTTTTTTAACCCCTTTCTATATAATACCACATTTTTCAGCATTTGACAATTTATTTTTTGAAATTTTTTCCTATTTCCGTAGATTTTTTCCTATTTTTTTAAATTTTTACAAATTTTTTTCAAAAATACTTGAATATTAACGAATTTAATATTATAATTGTTCTAACAAAAGATGAGGGAGAATTAAAATGGAATTAACAAAAAATATATTTTTCAATACAGATAAATTAATAGAAAATAGTAAGGTAAAGATTTCTTATACTGGTAAGTTTTTTCAAGATGGATCTGAAGAAGTTACTATTCATTATGGCTTTGGCTATAATTGGGAAGGTATTAATGATATAAAAATGGAAAAAACTGAGCTTGGTTTCCAAACAGAAATTGAGCTTATTTCTGGTGATACTTTTAATTTTTGTTTTTGTAATGAACATGGTGAGTGGGACAACAATGATGGTTCTAATTATGTTTTTCCAATAGAACCAAAACAAGTTGAATTAATTGTATTAGATGATGAACCTGTATCTTTAGGTACTGCAAGAAAATTAAGAAAATCTTATATGTGGAGTAAAAAAGTTCGTTTAGCAGTATATAAAATAATAACATATCTTCCAAAATTAATTTCTGGAAATTATAAAAAGAAAGCAACAAATAATAGTAATAATTAATATAAAAAATCGTTTTAGATATTAAGTCTAAAACGATTCTTTTATTTTTATGTAATTACCCATCCTCCATTTATAGATATTATTTGTCCAGTTGTAAATTCATCTTCAATAAGCCAATTTATACATTTAGCAATATCACTGGTTTTACCTATTCTGCCTAATGGTGTTTCTTCTGCTATATTTTTTTTATCTTCTATAGTTAAATTATTATTCATTTCAGTATCTATCATTCCTGGTGCTATTGAATTTACTCTTATATTAGAAGGTCCTAATTCTTTTGCTAATGATTTTGTCATTGCATCTATACCTGCTTTTGATATTGAATAAATAGATTCACATGATGCACCAACAATACCAAATATAGAAGAAATATTTATAATACACCCTTCTTTTCTATGTATCATACAAGGCAATACCTCTTGTGTTGTACAAAATACAGAGTATAAATTATTTTTAATCATTTTATCCCATTCTTGATCTGTAACATCTGTAAATATATTCGCTTCCGCAATTCCTGCATTATTTATTAAAACATCAATTTTCTCATATCTATTTAATATATACTGTATCATTTGTTTTACTTCTTCTCTCTCTGATACATCTGTTTTATATATGTCTATACTAGGATTTTCTTCTTTTAACTGTAATGCTCTTTCCTCTGATTTATTATAATTTGCTATTACTTTATAACCTTTATTAGCTAATTCTATTGCTATTTCTCTTCCAATTCCTCTTGAAGCTCCAGTTACTAACACAACCTTCATAATTTTCTCCTTTTATAAAAAATAAAAAGCCAATAATTAAGAATTACTCAAAACTATCGACCTTATATGGAGCCACTTCCCAGATTCGAACTGGGGACCCCCGCATTACAAGTGCGGTGCTCTGGCCAGCTGAGCTAAAGTGGCATATAGTGGTGACCCCGACGGGAATCGAACCCATGACTCCGCCGTGAAAGGGCGGTGTCTTAACCGCTTGACCACGGGGCCTTATATTAAGAATTCTAATTATATTTCAAATTAGAATTCTTTTGGTGAGCTATCCGCGACTCGAACGCGGGACAACTTGATTAAAAGTCAAGTGCTCTACCACCTGAGCTAATAGCCCGTCTACATGTATTGCACAACGCTTATATATATTATACTATTTTCCGACGATTGTCAATACATTTTGTGAAATTTTTTTAATTTTATTCTTCATTTAACTTTTCAATGACTTCATTTACATCTATTCCATGTACCTCACATGCTTCTTCTAAAGTTTCCATTTGTGATGCAGGACATCCTATACAATGCATACCGCAATTAATTAATATTTCTGCCTTTTCTGGGGCTACTTCTAAAATTTCTCCAATTTTTGTGTCTTTATTAAATTTCATTTTTTTCCCTCCTTATAATTATTTTATAATTTTATCATATTTTTTTAAAAAAGTATAGACAAAAGATAAAAAATGTTGTATTATTGTGAACAATTAAGGTGGTGATAATATTATAAAATTAATTAATGTTTTCTTTATAATTTTCTTCATTAATATTTTTATATCTTTTTATTCAATTTATACATTTTTCGATATTTATTTATTTCATAATTTACAAGGTTCAAAATTAAATCTAAAAAAACAAATTTCTCAAAAAATGGAGGTTAAATGATTAACAGAATATTTTTTACTTTATTTTATTTATGTATAAATTGTTTTTTTACATATAAAATTTTTTCACCGATTTTTTATGCTAATGAAATTATTATTCCTTATGGTGTTCATCCTTTTGATATTTGCTATAAAAATCCATTGCTTTGGAATTATATAAAAATATTATTTATTATTTCTTATATTTTTTCTAATATTATTTTAATTAATTATCTTTTTTTCAAATTAAAATTTTTTAAGAAAAAAAATCCTATTTCTCATATTACAAATAATTTTTATTCTTCATTAAATTTATTAATAGGAAAAGATCTATCTTCAAATTCCAATATTTATATTTCAGAATTAGGTTTATATCAAAATTTTCTAATAACAGGAACAATTGGTTCTGGTAAAACCAGTTCTGCTATGTATCCATTTACTGAACAATTAATCAAATATAATAGTTTAAATCCTAATAAAAAAATTCCTATTTTAATATTAGATGTAAAAGGAAATTATTTTAAACAAGTAAAAAAATTTGCTCATAATTATGGTTTAGAAAAAGATATTATAGAAATAAGTCTTTCCTCAAATATAAGATATAATCCTCTTCACAAGCCAAATTTAAATCCTATTGTTTTAGCAAATAGATTAAAAACAATTCTTTTACTTTTTTCTGAAAATAATTCCGATTCCTATTGGCTCGAAAAATCAGAGCAAGCAATTGCTGAATGTATAAAATTATGTAGATTATATAATAATGGTTACGTTACTTTTACAGAAATTCATAAATTAATTACTGAACCAGATTATTATAAATCTAAAATAAAAATATTAAAAAATTTATTTGAACAATCTAAATTCACATTTGAAGAAATTTATAATTTAAACACCGCCTTAGAATTTTTTGAAAAAGAATTTAATTCATTAGATAGTCGTACTCTATCAATTTTAAAATCAGAAATAACAAGAATAACTAATATATTTATTTCAGATTATTCTGTTTCCAAAATCTTTTGTGCACCAAAAGAGCAATTAAATTTTAAAGGTTTTAGCTCAATGATTTCAAAGGGAAAAATCGTAGTATTAAATATGAATACAGCTGAATATAAAAATCTTTCAAAAATAATTGCTGCATATTTAAAACTAGATTATCAGTCAGAAATTATGTATAACTTATCCAAAAATAAAGTTAAAACTTGTGCTTTTATTTGTGATGAATATTCAGAATATGCTACCAAAACTGATGCCGACTTTTTTTCTATAAGTCGTGAAGCTAAATGTATAAATATTGTATGTTCTCAAAGTTATTCCTCTTTAAAAAACTCTTTAAAAGATGATGCAACTGTAAAAGTAATTATACAAAATTTAATAAATAAAATTTGGTTTCGTACAGATGATATTTTTACTATTGAGGAAGCTCAAAAACAATTAGGAAAAGAAGATAAGTTACAAACTTCTACTAGTATTTCTGAAAGTGCAAAAGAAACAAAATTTAATTATTTTACTAATTCTTTTAATTCAAAAAATTCAAATATTACAGAAAGTTTAAATACATATATTCAAAAAGATTTTATGTTTGACACAAATTTTTTTACACAACAATTGGAAACATTTTCTTCCCTTGTATTTTTATCTGATGGGAATAAAATACTAAAACCTACAAAATTAAAAATGTTTCCATATTTTAAAAAGGAGGTTTTATGAAAAAAATATTATTTATAATTATTTTATTAATTTATTTTCTATTTATTTTTTCAACATTTTCTTTTGCAGCAACTCCAAAACTTGTTTCAAAATTAAATGATGCTTTTGAAGATATCGAAAGTTGGATTATAAAAATATCAACACCGGCAGCTGCTGTTGCCGTTTGCACAGGTGCACTTATGAGAAAATTTAGTTTCGGAGATGAAGAAAAAATTAGAACTGGAAAAAAACTTATATCAGGATCTTTATTTTCTTACGCTTTTATTTTAGCTATTGATCTTGTTTTATCAACAATTCAATCTCTAATTAGTTAGGAGGTCTAATGGAAAATACAACAAATTTAGCTACATCTATTATTGAAACCATTAATACTATTTTAGGGAATTTATTTTCCTCAATAGATAATAGTTTGTATGCAATTTTAGATGATATTACTTTTATCAATTCCGATATAATAAATGATTCTTATTTTGAAAAAATCCTAGGAACTTCTAATACAAATGGAATTTTATTAATTGCAAACTCTTTATTATTTGGTTTTGTTCTTTATTATGCTTTACAATTTTTATTTTCACATTTTACTTATACTCAAGTCGAATCACCTATACAATTTATTTTTAAATGTATTATATTTTGTTTGTGTATTAATTTTTCTTATTTTTTGATCTCACAATTATTGAATTTATTTTCTAATGTTTCTTTAGCTATAAGAGGAATTGGTGAAGATTTATTTAATAAAAGTATTTGTTTTTCCGAACTTATTTTAAATATAAATAATTTTATCTCTGTTAATTCATCTCCTCTTGATATATTTTCTTTAGATGGCATTATAAAAGCAACTCTTACTATGTCTTTATTAAATTTAGTATTTACATATTCATTTAGATATATAATGCTTAAAGTTTTTATTTTGCTTACTCCATTTGCTTTTTTATCACTTATTTTGCATAATACTTCATGGTTCTTTAAATCTTGGATTAGAAATATTTTTTCTCTTTTATTTATACAAATTATTGTTGCTATTGTTTTATTAATCTTATTTTCTATTGATTATTCTTCTGGTAATTTGATGACTAAATTTATATACATTGGTGCAATTCATGCTTTAATAAAATCAAACTCTTTTGTAAGAGAATTTATTGGTGGAATTTCCACAAATTTTGGGCAAACTGTGAATAATTTTTTTAAAAAATAAAGAAAGGAGGATTTATGAATTTTATTATTCCACAAAATTATAATTTTAAGAATAAAATCTTAGGTATCATAGATTATTCTACTGCAATTTTCAATATTATTTGGTATATCATAACATTTAGCATAATTAACTTATTTTTTAATAATTGGACTATAATTATCTTTTTATTTATTTCTCTTTCATTTCCTATAACTATATTTAGTATAGTAGGTTTTAATGGAGAACCTCTTACATATGTTGTAAAATATTTGTTTAATTTTCTTATTTCACCAAAGGTATATTTATTCCAAAAAATTTTATAATTTCTTTTACATTTTCTCTTGATTTTCTTTCATATAATGTATATAATTTGACAAAATACATTATTATTTTATGGAGGATTTTAAATGAAATTAGAACAACCAGAATTACCATTATTATTTTCAGAAACAGTTATTCCAGATATTTTTTTTGCTGAATATTTATCTCAAATGCCAGGAAACTGTGTAAAAGTTTATCTTTATATAAATTTTCTTTCTAAATATGGAAAAATCATAAAATTAAATGATCTATCTAAAAAATTAGCATTGCCTCTAAAAGATATTAATGATTCTATTACATATTTAGAAAATAATGGCCTTATTATTAAAAAAGAAACTGGTTTTATTGTGTCTAATTTACAAGAAATAACCCTTCATAAATTATATAAACCAAATTTAACAATATCACCAGAAAAAGTTGCAGATGTTGCAAAAAATAAATCACGAGCAAAAGTTATCGAACATATAAATAACACTTATTTTCAAGGTATAATGGGACCATCTTGGTATAGCGATATAGATTTATGGTTCACTAAATATAATTTTGAAGAACAAGTTATGATTGCACTTTTTGATTATTGTTTTAACCGTTCTGCTTTACATCCAAAATATGTCCAAAAAGTTGCAGAAGCATGGGGAAGCAATAAAATTCAAACTTGGAATGATCTAGATTTATACTATCAAAAACAAGAAAAACTTGTAAAAATCAAAAAAAATATTGCAAAAAAACTTGGAAAATCATCTCTTACACAATATGAAGAAGCCTATATTGAAAAATGGGTTATTGATTTTGGATATGAATTAAATATAATAGAAATCGCCTTAAAAAGAACACTGTTTAAATCAAACCCAACATTTGAATATATAAATAATATTATTACAGATTGGCATGACAGAGGTTTTAAAACACCAAATGAAATACTTACATTTCTTGAACAACGCAATAAACAAAAGAAAGATATTAAACAATTAGAAAAGCAAGTTTCTAAGGCTTCTTTTGAGCAAAGACAATATGATAATCTAGCCTTTTTATATGCTAATTCTAATGTTCAAAATACAGATCAAACAAATAATTAAAAAAGGAGTTTTTAATGGCTAACGAAATGTTATCAACATTATTATTAGAATATGATGCAAAAAGAAATAAGGCTGAACTTGATTTAGAAAAAAGAAAAGAGGAACTTTATGAAAAAATTCCTCTTTTAAAAGAAATAGAAACAAAATTGAATTCTTCTGCTATAAATACTGCAAAAAGTATATTAGCTGGCACTACTTCATCTTGTAATGATTTAAAAAAGGAAGTTTCTAAATTAAAGGAACAAAAAATTAATATATTAAAAGAAAATAATATTCCTATTAATTATTTAGAACCTAATTATGAATGTAAGATTTGTAATGATACAGGTTATATAAAAAATAATAATGGTTCTACTTTGTGTACTTGTTTAAAACAAAAATTATTGGATATTTCATTTAACAAATCTAATATGGCTAATATTTATAAAGAAAATTTTTCTACTTTTAATGAAAAATTTTTCTCTAATAAGGCTGATCCAGAAAAATATCATATAAATATCTCACCTAGACAAAATATATCAATAATAAAAAATAAATGTGTTGATTTTGTTGAAAATTTTGATAATCCAGATTATAAAAATTTACTTTTCACAGGAAATACTGGTTTAGGAAAAACTTTTATGACTAACTGTATAGCATATGAATTAATAAAAAAAGGAAAAAATGTACTTTATCAAACAGCCCCTGTTTTATTAGAAAATATAATTAACCAAAAAATGAATAAAAATAATTTTTCAATTGATTTTTATAAAAATGTTTTAGAAACAGATTTATTAATTATTGATGATTTAGGAACCGAATGTATTAATAGTATGAAATTAAGTGAATTATTTACTATATTAAATACTAGATTGCTTAATTTTAATAATAAAATTACAAAAACTATTATTTCTACTAATTTAGATATAAATAATATTTTTAAAAATTATGAAGAACGCATTGGATCACGCATAGCTGGTTTTTTTGATATTTATTATTTCTTTGGTGATGATTTAAGATTAAAAAATAGAAAAACGGAGAAAATTTAAATTTCTCCGTTTTATTTTTTATTCTTCTATATCTGGTACTAATGTTTCTATACTTACTACTTTTCCTCCATCTGTTGTTCTCATTAATGTTACTCCTTGTGTAGAACGCCCTAAAACACTAATATCTTTTACTCTTAATCTTATTATAGTTCCTTTGTCTGTTATAAGCATAACATCTTCTTCATCTGTTGCAATTCTTACTCCTACTAATTTTCCTGTTTTTGGTGTTATTTTATATGTTATAACTCCTTTTCCTCCACGAAGTTGAACTCTATATTCATCAAGTTCTGTTCTCTTTCCAAATCCATTTTCTGTTATTGCTAAAAGTGTTGCTTTTCCTCCAGATACAATTGATTCCATTCCAATGACTTCATCATCTTCATCTATTCTAATACCTATTACTCCTTGTGAAACTCTACCTATTGGTCTAACTTCTTTTTCATCAAATGTTATACATAAACCATTTCTTGTAACTAAAACTACATTATCTTCTCCATCTGTTAGTCTAACATCTATTAATTCATCATTTTCTTTTAATGTGATTCCTTGTAGTCCTGTTTTTCTTGCAGAATTATATTCAGCTAATGCTGTTTTCTTTATTAATCCATTTTTAGTAGCCATTAATAAATATTTTCCTTCTGCAAAATTTTGAATTGGTATTACTGCAGATACTTTCTCTCCTGCATCTAAACTTAATAAATTTACTATTGCTGTTCCTCTTGCAGTTCTACCTGCTTCTGGGACTTCATATCCTCTCAATCTATATAGTTTTCCCTTGTTCGTGAAGAATAAAATTGTATCATGTGTTGATGCTGTGAAAATTTGTTTTACAAAATCTTCTTCTCTTGTTGCTATTCCTGTTATTCCCTTTCCTCCACGTCTTTGGCTCTTATATGTATCTATTGGCATTCTTTTTATATAACCAAAATGTGTTAATGCAATTACTGATTGTTCTTCTTTAATTAAGTCTTCAACATCAATTTCTCCTTCTGCTGCAACAATCTTAGTTTTTCTTTCATCTCCAAATTTATCTCTAATTTCTATTAATTCTTCTTTAATTATATCAAAAACTAATTTTTCACTATTTAATATTGCTCTTAAATGTTCTATTAATTTCATTAATTCATTATATTCTTCTTCGATTTTTTCTCTCTGCAATCCTGATAAAGTTTTTAATCTCATATCTAATATTGCTTGTGCTTGAATATCAGATAATCCAAATCTTTCCATTAACTTTTCTTTGGCATCATCATAAGAATTTCTAATTATATTAATTACTTCATCAATATTATCTAATGCTATTTTTAATCCTTCTAATATATGTGCTCTTGCTAATGCTTTATCCAAATCAAATTCTGTTCTACGTAATATTACTGATTTTCTATGATCTATATAACAATCTAAACATTGTCTTAATGTTAATATTTTAGGTTCTCCATCTACTAATGCTAACATTATTACACCAAAAGTATCTTGCATTTGTGTATTTTTATATAATTGATTTAAAACAACTTGTGCGTTTGCATCTCTTTTTAACTCTATTACTATTCTTACTTTATCGTTTCTGTCTGATTCATCTCTTAATTCTGATATTCCATCAATTCTTTTTTCTCTACAAAGTCTTGCAATATTTTCTATTAAACGTGCTTTATTTACTTGATAAGGTAATGAAGAAACTATTATTCTCTGTTTATTTCCACTCATTTCTTCAATTTCAGCCTCTGCCCTCATTGTTATTTTACCCTTACCTGTTTTGTATGCTTCTTTTATACCTTCTAGTCCTAAAATTAATCCTTCCGTAGGAAAATCTGGTCCTTTTATAATTTGTATTAAATCATCATCAGTTACATTATCATCATCTATTATTTTTATAATTCCATTTATTACTTCTTTTAAATTATGTGGTGGTATATTAGTAGCCATACCTACAGCTATACCAGATGATCCATTTACTAATAATGCTGGTATTTTAGCTGGTAATACAGTTGGTTCTTGCAATCTATCATCATAGTTTGGCATAAAATCTACAGTATTTTTTTCAATATCTACTAGCATTTGTTCTGCTATTTTTGACATTCTTGCTTCTGTGTACCTCATTGCTGCAGCACCATCACCATCAATTGATCCAAAATTTCCATGTCCATCTATTAGCATATATCTCATAGAAAAATCTTGTGCCATTCTTACCATTGCATCATAAACTGAACTATCTCCATGTGGGTGATATCTTCCAAGTACAGAACCAACTGTGTTAGCACATTTTCTATATGGTTTATCTGAAGTTATTCCATCTTCATGCATAGCATAAAGAATTCTTCTATGAACAGGTTTTAATCCATCTCTAACATCTGGTAATGCTCTTGAAACAATAACACTCATTGCATAATCAATATAAGCTGTTCTCATTTCTTGCTCAATGTCTCTCTTAATGATGTTTCCATCTTGTCTTTCTTCCATTGTTTTCTACCTCTTTCTTTTATTTTTCTACAGGTGTATTATATTACACTACTCCTTATTTTGCAAGGTTTTTAAAGAATTATTTTTATTTTTTAGTACATTTAAAAATTAATTTTTTAAGTTTTTTATTAGAAAATTAATTCCATCTTTAAAGCCTTGTTTATAATATAATTCACTTATTATTGACATTTTTATATTATTTCTTTCTTCTTCATTTTTTTCTTTTATATTTTTTAGTTTTTTATGATATTCTTTATAAATATTTTTTTCTATATTTTCATGTCTATTTTTAAAAATATTATTTAAAATTTCATCATCAAACATGTTAATCACCCTCAAATTAATTTTATCCTTTATTAAAACTTTTATTCGTTTAAATATATCTTTTTTCTCCTATTGTAGACAAAAAATATGTGCTTTTTGCTTATTATATGTTGACATTTTTCGCTATATAATATAAAAAAATTTTCGAGGTGGTCATATGCAATTTAATCAAGATGATATTGAAATAGGTGAAAGATTAAGAAGCATACGAGAAGGTATGCACATGACAAGAGAAGAATTTTCTGAAAAAGTTGATATTACTGATTCTTTTTTAGGACAAATTGAAAGAGGAGAAAGAGCTCTTAGTGTTAGAACTTTGAGAAAAGTTGTTAAATATACTGGTGTTTCTTCTGATTTTTTATTGTTTGGAAAAGATACTAATAATGGAACTCTTCAAAAAATTAATAATATATTAGCTTTAAATTCAGAAAACACATCAGATTTTATATATCATATTGTATTATGCTCAAATGATTTTTGCAAAAAAATAACTGAAGAAATAGAATAATTTATAAAAACATAATTAAATATTTAATTATGTTTTTATATTGTACTTAATTTATTAGATACTTCTTTTTCTAATTCACTTATATTAAAATTATGTCCGTTATTTTTTATTAAATTATGTATTATTTCAACTTGTCTTGTTTCTTTAATTATATTTTCTAATGGAATTATTTTTTCTATTTTATTTTCTATATTTTTAAATTCTTTTTCCATTCCATCAAAATTTTTATTATTATAATATTTTTTCCAGCTTTCTAAATTTTCTTTTAAATTATTTATATAATTATCTTGTGATTTTATTTCCTTTTCAATATTATTTGATATATTTTCTAGTATAATATTTTTTCCCTTTTTTAGCATAGTATTAATAGATCTATTTATTTTACCACTTAAATATGTTTTATCTATAGCTTTATCCAAAATATTAGAAAAAGTATCTATAATTCCACCATTTCTAATTGCCATATCTATCTGAGAAATATTATCAAATTTTCCTGTAAAAATACCTAATGTACTTTTTGCAAAATCTTGCATTGAATTTATTGCTGTTTTTATTCCAGCTTTTATTCCATTTTGTAATAATGAATTTTTTATATCAATTATTTGATTTTCAATAACATCAGGTAAAATTGTTTTTAATCCAATATCTATTGCATTATTAACTACCTTTCCTATCATAGATTCAAAAAAATTATTTTGATTTTTTTCTATTTCTATATTATTATTTATTTCATTTTCTAATTGCATTTTATTCCTCCTAAATATTTTTTTATTATTTTTTTATTTATTATTTTTTATTTTTTATTATTAATTTTTATTTTTCATTTTACTTATACAAAAATTACTTTTTTCAAATTTTTGTTCAGCTTTTATTTGGAAAAAATTTTTTCTAATTATTACCTCCTTTTAGTAAGTAATATTGCGATTTTCTAGCTATACCAGTTACCATTTTATGTATTTTAATTCATCATATTATTTTTATATTTTTTGGTTTCTCCCTAGTATTTTGAGTTCGCTTTTTTTTATATTTGCTATTATAAATCTTACATTTTTTTACATTTTTTTGTATTTCAAAATTATATATCTTTTTGCAAAGTTCAGTTTTTTCAATGCTTTTGATTCTTTATACAACATAACCTCTCAAAAGAGTTTGAAAATTTATAATACTTCTTATAAGCCTTTTTGATCACTTTCTTAAATTTTAAAGTACCCTGTAACCTAGATTTCCCATGTGTTTTATCATTTTAATAGTTACTTCTTATTTAAAATTTCCATCCCTTTTTTTTCTATATGCTTTTAATGATAGAATTATTAGTCTACCATGCTATCGTTTTTCTTATACTAATGTTTCATTATAAAAAAATTGGTAAAAATTCTGCAAACATTTTTTTGTTTTTTATTTATCCTTTTTTGCATTTTAATAATAAATTTTTTACGATATTATATAAAAATTATTTTATTAATTAATTTTTTAATAATAAATATTTTTATCTTAATTAATTTATTTTTTATTCAAAAATTTTTATATTTAATTTTATTATTTTTTATTTTAAATTTTGTTTTTAACTTTATAAAATTTTTTATTTTAATTTTATTTTTTCTTTTTTATTTTCTATTTTTATTTTTTTATAAAAATTTCATAATTATTTTTTTAATATATTTTTCTCTTTTTTTTTATTTATTTTTGTTCTTTATTTTATTTTTAATTTTCTTTTTAAATTTATTTTTATTTTTACTTTTTATTTATTATTTTTTATTTTACAATTTTATTTTTTATTATACAAATTTATTAAAATTTTTATTTTAATTTTTAAATTTTATTATAAGATTATTTTATTATCTTAATATTATTTTTTTATTTTACATTTAATTTTTTATTTTTATAAATAATTATATTTTTTTATTATTATATTTTTATTATTTATTTTTTTATTTATTTTATTGTTTATTTTTTGTTTATTTTTTTATTATTTATTTTTATTTTCATTTAATTTTTTTTATTCTTCTTATTTTTTGTTTTTATTCTCCTTCCATTTTTAAACATTTGTTTTTGTTCTCTTAAGAGAAACTTTTCAATTTTGTTACACTTCTTTTGCCTCTATAACCATCCTTTCTTTACTTTTATTTTACTTTTACTTCACTTTTTCAATTTTTTCTTTTATTTATAATCTTTTACTTGCCCCTAGTGCTTTAAGGCAACTTTTGTTAAGTTTTTATTCGCTTTTTTTTACATATTCTTACAATTAGTTTTTTCACTTTTAAAAATGCACTTCTTAAAATCAAGTTATTTCAAGACTTACAAGTTTTCCATTCTTAAAGTAACAAAATATCATCCACTTTTCTCAATTTCTTGATCTGTTTTTCTTAGACTTTTTCACTCCTTCTTATGTCTCAAAACATTCTATTCCCATGGTTTTCTTAAATTTTAATAAGTATATATACTTCTAATATTTTTATCTTTTTTTCTTTTTCATATTTTTTCTATTTCTTGCAGTCTATTAACTTTTACTTTTCATTTTCTCATACTTTATTACAAAATGATTACCATTAATTTTATAAATCCTTTTTACTTTTTTAGGAAATTTGTAATCTTAATAATTTAAAAATTTTATTAAATTTTGCCTTTAAAAAATTTTTTATTTAACATTTTTATATTAATTTTTTTATTAATTTTAAAAATTTATTTTTATTATTATTAATTTCTGATCTTTTTTTCTGTTTTTTATTTTTCTCATTCTTTTGTATTATATTTTATTTTTTATTTTTTCATTTTTATTTTCTATTTTTATATTTTTTATTTTTATATAAAATTCATAATTGTTTTTTGAATATATTTTTCTTTTTATTTTTTAATTTATTTATTTATTTTTGTTCTTTATTTTATTTTTAATTTTCTTTTTAAATTTATTTTTACTTTTTATTTATTATTATTTATTTATTTTATTTTTATTTTCTTTTTTATAATTTTATTTTTTATTATACGAATTTCTTATTAAAATTTTTATTTTAATTTTTAAATTTTATTATAAAATTATTTTATTATCTATTATTATTTTTTTATTTTACATTTAATTTTTTATTTTATAAATAATTATATTTTTTTAATTATTTTATTTTTATTATTTATTTTATTGTTTATCTTTTTATTATTTATTTTTATTTTCACTTCATTTTTAAAATCTCCTTATTTTTTTGTTTCTATTATTCTTCCATTTTTAAACATTTGTTTTTATTTTTTTAAGAGAAACTTTTCAATTTTGTTACACTTCTTTTGCCTCTATAATCATCCTTTCTTTACTTTTATTTTACTTTTACTTCACTTTTTCAATTTTTTCTTTTATTTATAATCTTTTACTTGCCCCTAGTGCTTTAAGGCAACTTTTGTTAAGTTTTTATTCGCTTTTTTTTACATATTCTTACAATTAGTTTTTTCACTTTTAAAAATGCACTTCTTAAAATCAAGTTATTTCAAGACTTACAAGTTTTCCATTCTTAAAGTAACAAAATATCATCCACTTTTCTCAATTTCTTGATCTGTTTTTCTTAGACTTTTTCACTCCTTCTTATGTCTCAAAACATTCTATTCCCATGGTTTTCTTAAATTTTAATAAGTATATATACTTCTAATATTTTTATCTTTTTTTCTTTTTCACATTTTTTCTATCTCTTGCTATCTATTAACTTTTTCTTTTCATTTTCTCATACTTTATTACAAAATGATTACCATTCATTTTATAAATTCTTTTTACTTTTTTAGGAAATTTGTAATCTTATTAATTAAAAAATTTTATTAAATTTTGCCTTTAAAAAATATATTATTTAACATTTTTATATTAATTATTTTTTATTAATTTTAAAAATTCATTTTTATTATTATTAATTTATGATCTTTTTTTCTGTTTTTTATTTTTCTCATTCTTTTGTATTATATTTTATTTTTTATTTTTTCATTTTTATTTTCTATTTTTATATTTTTTATTTTTATATAAAATTCATAATTGTTTTTTTAATTTATTTATTTATTTTTGTTCTTTATTTTATTTTTATTTTTACTTTTTATTTATTTATTTTATTTTTATTTTATTTTTATTTTATTTTTTATAATTTTATTTTTTATTATACGAATTTCTTATTAAAATTTTTATTTTAATTTTTAAATTTTATTATAAAA